>JAKAHP010000118.1 GCA_021825505.1 Pseudomonadota bacterium | reverse complement strand
CTGCTTGAGTACCCGCTCTGGTACCTGTATTTCCTGTTCGCCTTCGCCTTCCTGCTCGGCTGGGGTGAAGGCGTCGCCACCGACCGTGGGGCGACCCGCCCGGCGCGCGGCGCCGGGCGCGGCGTCGCGCTGGCCGCGGCGGCGCTGATGCTGGGCTTGAGCGCGAAGGCCACGCTGGACTACGTGCGCGCCGCCGACGTCTACGCGACCACCGGCGCTGCCGCCGATCGCGCGCGTGCCTTGAGCCGCCGCACCAACTGGTTCTTCGTGCCGCTGGCCGAGTTCGCCGACGCTGCCGAAGTGCTGCCCGATCCCGGCGACGACCGTGCCGAGCTGCTCGACGAACTCGCTCAGCTCGAGCGCGCCTCTCACGTCTGGGGCGACCCGGGGCTGCTGTCGCGGCGCATCATCGTGCTGCTGCGACTGCACCGCGACACCCAGGCCGTCGCGCTGGCGCGCTACACCGCGAGCGCGTTCTGGCTGTACGCCGCGCACACCGCGGCCGACTTCGGCCCGCTGGCGACCGAAGCCGGCCTGGCCGGCGGCGACCCGCGCGTGCGCCAGATCGAGCAGATCCTGCGCACCGCGCCGGTGCTGCGCCGCGTCGTGGTGCCGCGGTGAGCGCGCAGCGCCGGGGCACACCATGAACGGTTTGCTGGCAGACGCGGATTTCCGCGCCGGCATGCGCGACCTGCGCGGCGCCGGGCTGGGCATCAGCGCCTGGGGCCTGGTCACCGGGGTGGCGATGGTGAAGTCGGGGCTGGGGCTGTGGCCGGCGCTGGCGATCACGCTGTTCGTCTACGCCGGCAGCGCGCAACTGGCGGCGCTGCCGCTGATCAGCGCCGGCGCCCCGCTGCTGCTGGTGCTGGGCGCGGCGGCGTGCACCAACCTGCGCTTCGTCGTGTTCAGCGCGCAGCTGCGCCCGTATCTGGAACAGGTGCCGCGGCGCTGGCGCACGCTGGCCGGCTACCTCAACGGCGACGTGGTGATCGTGACCCTGCTGCGCCGCCACCCGGTGGCCGACGGCAGTCGCGCGCAACGTCGCTACTTCTACGGCGCCGCGGCCGCCAACTGGCTGTTCTGGCAAGTACCTTCGCTCAGCGGCGTGCTGCTGGCGAGCCAGTTTCCCGACCGCTGGAATGTCGGCTTCGCCGGCACCCTGGCGCTGCTGGCCATCGTGCTGGGGCTGCTCGCCGACCGCGCCACGGCGGGTGTCATCGTGCTGGCATCGACCTTGAGCACGCTGCTGTTCTGGCTGCCGCTGCGGCTGAACCTGGTCGCGGCGATCGCGCTGTCGCTGCTCGCCGGCATGGCCTGGGACGCCTGGCTGCAGTCGCGCATCGGGGACAGACCATGACGGTGATCGGTGCCACGCTGCTGACGGTCGGCATGACCGCGGTGACGGTGCTCACGCGTGCACTGTTCCTGCTGCCGCGGCGCGCCTGGGACCTGCCGACGCGGCTGCGCCTGGCGCTGCGCTTCGCGCCGGCCGCCGCCCTGTCCGGCGTCGTCGCCCCCGAACTGCTGCTGCCCGGTGCGGCCCCCGGCGCGGTCTGGGTGCGGCTGGGCGCGGCAGCGCTGGCCGCCAGCTATTTCCTGTGGCGCCGGCAAATTCTCGGCACCATCGTGTGCGGCATGCTCGGCTACTGGCTGCTCGGCGCGCTGGCGCGCTGAACGCGGGCAGGCGCACTTCAGCACCCTTAACCCCGATCAAGTCCGGCGACGCGCGTTGCCGCATGCGTCACACGCAGGCGGCGCGCTGCCCCTACACTGCAGAGGTCGTCCACCCCCAGCCCGGAACCGTCCCTGCCCATGTCACGCGCCACCAAAATCGTCGCCACGATCGGCCCCGCCAGCTCGTCCCCCGAGACCCTCGAGCGCATCCTGCGCGCCGGCGTCGACGTGGTGCGACTGAACTTCTCGCACGGCAAGGCGCAGGATCACATCGACCGCGCGCAGCTGGTGCGCGACACCGCGGCACGCATCGGCCGCGAAGTCGCGATCATGGCCGATCTGCAGGGGCCGAAGATCCGTGTGGGCAAGTTCGAGCACGGCAAGGTCGAGCTCGAGGTGGGCCAGCGCTTCACGCTCGACGCGGCCTGCGAGATGGGCGACGCCGAATGCGCCGGGCTCGACTACAAGGACCTGCCGCGCGACGTGCGCGCCGGCGACCGGCTGCTGCTCAACGACGGGCTGATCGTGCTCGAGGTCGACACGGTCGAGGGCTCGCGCATCGTCACCCACGTCGTGGTCGGCGGCGAGCTGTCGAACAACAAGGGCATCAACAAGCAGGGCGGCGGGCTGTCGGCGCCGGCGCTGACCGCGAAGGACATGGACGACATCCGCACCGCGATGGCGTTCCAGGCCGATTACGTCGCGGTGTCGTTCCCGAAGAACGCCACCGACATGGAGCTGGCGCGGCAGCTGGCCAACGTCGCCGGCGAGCCGTGGGGGCACAAGCCGGCACTGATCGCGAAAATCGAGCGCGCCGAGGCGATACCCGAGCTGGCGTCGATCCTGCGCGCCTCCGACGGCATCATGGTGGCGCGCGGCGACCTCGCGGTCGAGGTCGGCAACGCCGCGGTGCCTGCGCTGCAAAAGCGCATGATCCGCCTCGCGCGCGACATGGACAAGCTGACGATCACGGCCACGCAGATGATGGAGTCGATGATCACCAACGCGGTGCCGACCCGCGCCGAGGTGTCCGACGTGGCCAACGCGGTGCTCGACGGCACCGACGCGGTGATGCTGTCGGCCGAGACCGCGGCCGGCAAATACCCGGTGGAGACAGTCGAGGCGATGGCCAGCGTGTGCGTCGAGGCCGAGCGCTTCGAGGAACTCAAGCTCGAGCACGACTTCATCGACAAGACCTTCACGCGCATCGACCAGTCGATCGCGATGGCGGCGCTGTTCACCGCGCACCACCTCGGCTGCAAGGCCATCGTCGCGCTGACCGAGTCGGGCTCGACAGCGTTGTGGATGAGCCGCCACCGCGTGCGCATGCCGATCTACGCGCTGTCGCCCAAGGTCGCCTCGGTGCGACGCATGGCGCTGTACCGCAACGTGCGCGCGCTGCTGATGCATTACCCGAACGACCGCGACGAGGCCTTGCGCCAGGCCCAGGACCTGCTCGTGCAGCAGCACGCGTTCGGTGAGGGCGACAGCTACGCGATCACCTGCGGCGAGCCGATCGGCGCGCCCGGCGGCACCAATATGCTCAAGCTGGTGCGCGTGGCGCGCTGAAGGGGCACCTGGGCGGCACCACCTGCACGGAGCCGCTCAGGCGGCGACGACCTGCAGCTGCACGCCGCCGGCCAGCTCGATCAAGTCGCCTTCGGTCAGCACCGCCGGCACCAGGCCGAGCGCGGCACCGTTGATGCGCACGCGCTGTTCGCCCTCGAGCTGCGACAGCTCGTAGCCGCGCGGGTTGCGCTGGATCGCCACGACCATCACGCCGCGCTGGCCGAAGGTGACCTGCGCCTTGTCGAGCACCAGCTCGGTGCCGCTGGCCGGCCCGCGCGTGACGCGCAGCTTGAACTCGGGCAGGTTCAGGTCGTGGTGCTGCGTCGGGCTGAAGCTCGAGGTCGGCGTCAGCCGCGAATTGCGGAACGCCCCCGTCGCCGGCCCCGACGGGCCGAACCCCGACTGCCCGGCGAAACCTGAAGCCTGGAAGCGCGAGGCGCCGAAGCGTGATCCGGCGAACGCCGACGCGTTCGAATCGGCCAGCAGGCGTAGGGTGTACTTGCCGATGTCGAGCGAATCGCCTTCGTGGAACGCGGCGCGCTTGATCGGCTTGCCGTTGACGTAGGTGCCGTTGGTGCTGCCCAGATCCTGCACCACGTAGCCCTCGCCTTCGCGCAGCAGCACCGCGTGCTCGCCGCTGACCGCCAGGTTGTCGATCACGACGTCGTTGTGCGGACGCCGGCCAAGGCTGACGCGGTCCTTGTTCAGGACCACTTCCTTCAACACCTTGTCGTCGAGAAAGATGACCAGCTTGGCCATAAGTCAACCTTTCGTGTCGGCACGCGGATCGGCGTGGTTGAACTGGATCAGAATGACCGAGATGTTATCGCGGCCACCGGCGATATTGGCTTCCTGCACCAGCCGGCGTGCCGCGGCCTCGGCGGCGCCGCGGTATTCGTTGAGCAGGGTCTCGATGCGCGAGTCGTCGAGCATGTCGCTGAGCCCGTCAGAGCACAGCAGCAGCAAGTCGCCCGCCAGCAGCGGATGGCTGGCGATTTCGGGCTCCATCGTCGGGTCGACGCCGAGCGCGCGCGTGACCAGGTTGCGCACCGCCTGCGCGGCCGGCTCGCCCGCGCGCACCAGCCCCATGTCGATGCGCTCCTGCAGCAGCGAATGGTCGCGCGTGAGCTGCACCAGGCGGCGCTGACGCAGCAGGTAGGCGCGCGAATCGCCGGCGTGGCCGAGCACGACGACGTTGCCGGTGAGCGCGGCCACGACCAGCGTCGTGCCCATGCCGGCATAGCGTGCATCGCGCTGGGCGATGCGGTAGATCTGGTGATTGACCCGCACCACCGCATCGCGCATGGCCTGCGCGAGGTCGCGCGGATCCAGCGCCGGGTACTCGGACTTGACGCGTGCCAGGTCGGCCGCGATCTGCGCCGCAGCCAGCCCGCTGGCCACCTCGCCGGCGGCATAGCCGCCCATGCCGTCGGCCAGCACCGCGATGCCGGCCCAGGCATCGCAGGCCAGGGCGTCCTCGTTGTGCTCGCGCACCCGCCCCATGTCGGTGGCGCTGGCCATCTCCAGCGGTGGCGAGGACTTCGCGGCGTTCATCGCTCGGCGCTCCGCATACTCAGCGCCGCCGGCGCAAGGCGCTGCCCGCGCCCCACACCAACAGCGCGCCGGCGGCACCGAGCAGCCAGTGGCCGTGCTCGAACGCCAGCCATGGGCGCAGCACCACGTCGCTTGCCGCCAGGCCGCCGCCGATCCAGCCCAGCAGCGCGGCGCCCAGCGTGATCAGCTGCGGCAGCCGGTGCATCAGCACGACCACCAGACCGCTGCCCCAGACGATCAGCGGCACGCTCAACAGCAGACCGAACACGACCAGCACGAGACTGCTCTGGCCACCGGCGTTGTGCGCAGCGCCTGCGATGGCGATCACATTGTCCAGGCTCATCACGAAATCGGCAATGATCACCGTCTTGACCGCGGCCCACAGTCGATCCTTCGCCGCGACGTCGGCGTGCCCCTCGGGCACCGGCTGCATCAGCTTGATGCCGATGCCCAGCAGCAGCACGGCGCTGACCAGGCGCAGCCACGGCAGCTCGAGCAGGCGCAGCGCGAAGAACACCAGCACGATGCGCAGCAGCACCGCGCCGAGCGTGCCGTAGGCGATCGCGCGGCGCCGCTCGGGGGCCGGCAGGCCCCGGCTGGCCAGTGCGATCAGCACCGCGTTGTCGCCGCCGAGCAGTACGTCGATGACGACGATCTGCGCCAGGCCGACCCAGAACGCCGGTGTGATGAACGATTCGACGGACAAGACACGCTCCCTGTGCTGCGCGCCGCCATGTCCGGCGCGCGCAGCACGCAAGCATACCCGGGAGCCGCCGCGCACGGGGCGCGGCGTTGCGGCATCAACCCAGCCGCTGCTTGATCAGGCGACCCATCTCCGAGGGATTGCGCGTGACCGTGAAGCCGCACTCCTCCATCACCTGCAGCTTGGCCTCGGCGGTGTCGGCGCCGCCGGCGATCAGCGCACCGGCGTGGCCCATGCGCTTGCCGGCCGGCGCGGTGACGCCGGCGATGAAGCCCACCAGCGGCTTCTTCATGTGCTCGCGCGCCCAGCGTGCGGCTTCGGCCTCGTCGGGGCCGCCGATCTCGCCGATCATGATCACCGCGTCGGTGTCGGGATCGTCGTTGAACAGCTTGAGCACGTCGATGTGCTTGAGGCCGTTGATCGGGTCGCCGCCGATGCCCACCGCGCTGCTCTGGCCCAGGCCGAGCTCGGTGACCTGCGCCACCGCTTCATAGGTCAGCGTGCCCGAACGCGAGACCACGCCGATGCGCCCCTTGCGATGGATGTGGCCGGGCATGATGCCGATCTTGATTTCGTCGGGGGTGATCAGGCCCGGGCAGTTCGGCCCCAGCAGCAGGGTCTTCTTGCCGCCGGCGGCTTCCTTGGCCTTCATCTTCGCGCGCACTTCCATCATGTCGCGCACCGGGATGCCTTCGGTGATGCAGATGGCCAGGTCGAGGTCGGCCTCGACCGCTTCCCAGATCGCCGCGGCGGCGCCGGCCGGCGGCACGTAGATCACCGACACGGTGGCGCCGGTGGCGGCCTTCGCATCGGCCACGGTGGCGTGGATCGGGATGCCCTCGAAGTCCTCGCCGGCCTTCTTCGGGTTGACGCCGGCGACGAAGCACTGCGCGCCGTTGGCGTAGTCGCGGCACATGCGCGTGTGGAACTGGCCGGTCTTGCCAGTGATGCCTTGGGTGATGACCTTGGTGTTCTTGTCGATCAGAATGGACATGGGATTTTCCTCGGCGATGGCGTGATCAGGCGGCGGCGGCGACGACTTGCTTGGCCGCTTCGGCCAGCGTCTCGGCGCTGATGATCGGCAGACCCGATTCGGCCAGCATGCGCTTGCCGAGGTCCTCGTTGGTGCCCTTCATGCGCACCACCAGCGGCACCTTCAGCGACACCGCGCGGCACGCCGCGATCAGGCCCTCGGCGATGACGTCGCAGCGCATGATGCCGCCGAAGATGTTGACCAGAATCGCCTTCACTTGCGGGTTGTGCAGCATGATCTTGAACGCCGCAGTGACCTTTTCGGCGGTCGCACCGCCGCCGACGTCGAGGAAGTTGGCCGGCTCGCCGCCGAACAGCTTGATCGTGTCCATCGTCGCCATGGCCAGGCCGGCGCCGTTGACCAGGCAGGCGATGTTGCCGTCGAGCTGGATGTACGACAGCCCGTGCTTCGACGCCTCGATCTCGGCCGGATCCTCCTCGTCGAGGTCGCGCATGGCCTCGAGCTCGGGGTGGCGGAACATCGCGTTGTCGTCGAAATTGAACTTGGCGTCGAGCGCCTTGACCGCGCCGTTGCCTTCGAGGATCAGCGGGTTGATCTCGGCCAGCGACGCGTCCTTGTCCCAGAACGCGCGGTACAGGCCCTGCAGCGCCGCGGCACCGGCGGCACGGCTGCCCTCGGGCAGGCCGATCTTCTCGCACAGCGCCAGCGCGTCGGCCTCTTGCAGCCCGGTGAGCGGGTCGACCCAGACCTTGTGCAGTTTCTCGGGAGTCTTGGCGGCAACTTCCTCGATGTCCATTCCGCCTTCGCTCGACGCCATCACCGCGACCTTCTGCGCCGCGCGATCGATCACCAGGCCCGCGTAGTACTCGTGGCGGATGTCGGCGCCTTCCTCGATCAGCAGCCGGCGCACGGTCTGGCCCTGCGCTCCGGTCTGGTGCGTGACCAGCTGCATGCCGAGCATCTGACCGGCGATCTGACGCACTTCGTCGACCGAGCGCGCCAGCTTGACGCCGCCGCCCTTGCCGCGACCACCGGCGTGGATCTGCGCCTTGACCACCCAGACCGGGCCGCCGAGTTGCTCGGCCGCGTGCACGGCCTCGTCGACCGTGAACGCCGGGATCCCGCGCGGCACGGGAACGCCGCATTCGCGCAGGATCTGCTTGCCCTGGTACTCGTGAATCTTCATGAGAGTGTCTCCGAACAGTGGTGAAGGTTTCAGGCCGGTTCGACCGGCTCAGGCGTCTCGACGCGCCGTGCCCAGCGCGGGTAGTAGCGCAGCACGGTCGGGCCGTCCAGACGCAGCGCGTGACAGCGATCGAGCTGGAACGGCATGCGCTCGCCGTCGTCGCCGGCGGCGGCGACGCGCTCGCCCGCCATCGCCTGCACCACCGCGGTGGGAAGCAGGCGCAGCGACTCGGTCAAGTGGGTGCAGCCCAGCACGCCGTGCAGCAGGGCCTTGGCCTCGTGCGCGAAACCGCGCATCAGGTTCAGCCCGATCAGGCGTCGGTAGGCGTCGCCATGCGCCTCGCAATACCCGGGGTAGGGCGAGGCCAGCGTCGCCGAGCGCGCGTCGACCACGTTGTACTGAGCATCGAGGGTGAGGCTCAGCAGCATGTGGTGGATCGGCTCGCCCGCTGCGCGCGTGCCCGAGGCCAGCTCGAGGTCGCGCGGCTTGCGGTCGATCAGCTCGACTTCGGCGTCCCACAGCCCGTCGTCGCGCGCGTACACGCGCACGTCGAAGGCGCGGTGGTGCAGCAGTCTGCGGCTGGCTTGGAGTTGCGACACGGGAAGTTGATGCGGCGCAAAAAAATGCAGTTTAGCAGCGCAAACTGGCGTCAGGTTGACGGCTCGCCCTTATGCCGGCAGCGACCGCGCTCAAGCCGCGTCGTCGCCGTTGTCGTCGTCGGGCCCATCGTCGGCGTCGCCACGGTGCGCCTTCAGCGCGGCGCGTACCGCCTCGGCGGTGTAACCGCGCGCCTGCAGGAAGCGCTGCTGGCGCGCGCGCTGCTTCGCGTCGGCGGCCGGCTGCGGGTGGCGCCGGCGCAGCGCGGCCAGCGCG
>JAKAHP010000117.1 GCA_021825505.1 Pseudomonadota bacterium | reverse complement strand
GGCACCCAGCGCACCGAGATCGACGCCGATTTCGTGCGCCGCGGCGACGAAATCGTGCTCAGCCTGCGCGACCACGGCAAGGGGGTGCCGCCCGAGCAATTGCCGCTGCTGACGCGGCCGTTCTTCCGCGGCGATCAGGCGCGCACCGCCGATCGCGGCGCCGGGCTCGGGCTGGCGATCGCCGACAAGACGCTGGCGCGCATGGGCGGTGGCCTGCAGCTGAGCAATGCGCCCGGCGGCGGACTGGTGCTGCGCATCAGGCTGCCGCGCGACCCGCTCGACAAGCTGCCGCCGCCGGTGCTGTGAGCGCGTTCAGCCGCGCCGCTGCGCGTCGACGCGCGCGCGGTGACGCGCGCGGCGCTGCCGCGCCTCCTTCGGATCGATGCGCAAGGCGCGCAACAGGTCGACGCGGTCACCGTCGTGTGCGGCGTCGTGCAGTGTGCGCAGTTCGCCCCACACCGCCAGCCTGAGCGTGTCGGCCCACGCGGCGGGCAGCAGCGGCTCGACGCCGCTGGCACGCACCGCGTCGAGCAGCGTGGCGCCGCGCTCCAGCTCGACGCGGCGCAGCACGGCGGCGCAGTCCTGGTCATGCCAGAACACCTCGAGTGTGATGCGCTCAGCCATACACCACCTCGGCGCGATGCACGAAGGCGTCGACGAAGGTCTTCGCGATGTGCCCGAACACCGGGCCGATCACCGCCTCGACCAGCCGGCTCGAGAAGTGGTACTCGAGATCGAAATCGACGCGACACGCGCCTTCGTCCTGCAGCGGGGTGAAGGTCCACTGGCCCTGCAAGGCGCTGAACGGCCCCTCCACCAGCTGCATCGTGATCTCGCGCCCCGGCACCTGCACGTTGTGCGTCGTGAAGCTCTGGTGCACGCCCTTGAAATCGATGCGCAGCGTCGCCCGCATCGACTCCGGCGTCGACTCGTGCACCTCGACGCCGCCGCACCACGGCAGGAACTGCGGGTACGATGCGACGTCGCTGACCAGGTGGTACATCTGCTGGGCGCTGTACCAGAGCAGGACGGTCTTGTGGACTGTGGCCATCGACAGGGTTCTTAAAATTCCCGGATTGTAGGAAATCCCCCGGCCGGCACCGAGCCGGCACCGACATGAGCATCGCCGAAAATCGCAAGGCAGCATTCAATTACTTCCTCGAGGACCGTTACGAGGCCGGCATCGTGCTCGAGGGCTGGGAAGTCAAGGCGATCCGCGCCGGGCGCGCGCAACTGCTCGACGGCTATGTGCTGATCCGCGACGGCGAGCTGTATCTGGTCGGCATGAACGTCACGCCGCTGCACAGCGCGTCGACCCATGTGCGCCCCGACGTCAGCCGCACGCGCAAGCTGCTGCTGCACAAGGACGAGATCCGCCGCCTGATCGGCAAGGTCGAGCAGCGCGGCTACACCCTGGTGCCGTTGAACCTGCATTACAAGGATGGTCGCATCAAGCTCGATTTCGCGCTCGGCCGCGGCAAGAAACTGCACGACAAGCGCGACACCGAAGCGCAGCGCGATTGGCAGCGCGAGAAGGCGCGCCTGATGCGCCACGCCAACAAATAGCGCACGTGCGCCCGCGGCGTCAGTGCCGCGGCGCGGCAGCCGCCGGCAGACGACGCGGCGGCGGCAGGTCGTGCTGGATGTCGAGCATGCGCAGCGCCATCCAGACGAGCAGCGCGAACACCGAGACCACCACCAGCGGCGCGAAGATCTTCAGCGCGATGCGCTCGACGCGCTGCCCTGGCGTTGGCGCCGTCGCATCGGATTCGTCCGCGGACGCCTCGCGCAGGTGGTCTTGCGCATCAACATTCCCCGGCTCACCAGCCGCCGCCGCACCGGCCACGGCCGCATCGGCGACGGGTTCATCGCCCCCCGTCGTGCCGGGATCGTTTGCTGCAGCGAGCACGGCCACGGCCGGCGCCACCTCGGCATCCAGGCGCGAGCCTGCCTCCGCGATGGGCAGCGCCACGAGTGCCACGGGCTCGGGCTCCGGCTCGACCGCGGCACTGCGCCGCAGCCGCGGCGCCGGGCCGAGTTCACCCAGGCGCGCCGCGACGATGCGCCCCTCGACCACGACGAACACCGCGCACAGCGCCGGCAAGACGACGTACAACGCCGGCACGTGGCGCGAGATCTCCCCCGCCCACAGCGGGTCGGACACCGCCAGGCGTCCGGCGATCCAGCCCAGCAGCGCGGCGCCGGCCGGCACCAGCAGCGGGCGCGTCTGCAGCAGCCGGCCGACGAAGGTGCTGCCGAACATCAGCAGCGGAATGCTCAGTGCGAGGCCGAACAGCAGATAGGGCAAGGAGCCGCCGGCTGCGCCAGCGATCGCCACGACGTTGTCCAGGCTCATCGCGAGGTCGGCGACCACGATCGTCACCACCGCCCCCCAGAAGCCCGACGCCGCCTCCTGGCCGGCCTCGTGCTGCTCCTCGGCCACCAGCAGCTTGATCGCGATCACCAGCAGCAGCACCGCGCCGGCGATCTCGAGCAGCGGCAGCTGCAGCAGCAGGCCGGCCACGCCGGTCAGCAGCGTGCGCAGCACGATCGCCGCGGCGGTGCCGGCCACCAGCGCGCGCAGCCGCAGCGCGGGGGGCAGATTGCGGCACACCAGCGCGATCAGCACCGCGTTGTCGCCGCTGAGCAGCAGATCGACGAACACGATCTGCGTGATCACGGTCAGGGCATGGCTGCCGGGGGCGTAGTCCACGATCGGGCTCCGTCTCGCTTCAGCCGACGATGCCGGCCACGCCGCTGTACAGCGCCAGCACCGAAGTCGCCGCCAGCGCCGCGCCGACCGCCCAGGCGTAGCCGCCGCGCAGCCGGCTGCGCTCGGGCAGCGCGGTGCGCGCCAGCCAGAACAGCAGCGCCAGCACCACCGGCAGCAGCAAGGCGTTGAGCACGCCGGTGGCGATCGACAGGCGCACCAGGTTGTCGCCGGTGACCACCACGGCGCCGGCGCCGGCGAGCAGCAGGCCGAACGAGGCGTAGAACCACGGCGCCTCGCGCGGATGCGCGGCCAGCGAATGGCGCACGCCACGGATCTCGCCCAGCGCCCACGCCGCCGACAGGGCGACGACGATGGTCGCCACCAGCGCGCCGCCGGCCAGCGCCATCGCGAACACGACATGGCCGACCAGCGGGCCCAGCGCCGGCGTGAACGCCTCGGCGATCTCGGCGACGCTGTCGAGCGCATGCACACGGCCGCCGAACGCTGCCGCCGCCGCCACCAGCACCGCGACCGTGATGACCTGGCAGAACACCGCACCGGCCAGCGTGTCGAGCCGCGCCGCGCGCAGGTCCTGCGGCCCCATGCCCTTGTCGATCAGCGCCGACTGTTGATAGAACAGGGTCCACGGCATGATGCTGGTGCCCAGGTTGGCCGCGACCAGATACAGGTAATCGCCATGCCCCAGCGGCTGGTGCAGCATCTGCCGGCCGACCTCGGACCAGTCGGGGTGCGCGGCCCAGGCCACCACCAGGAAGGCCAGCTCGAACGCGCCCAGGAACAGCGCGATGCGCTCGACCGAGGCGTAGCTGCCGGTGACGACCATCGCGAAAATCGCCAGGCACACCGCCAGCGCGCTGATCCACACCGGCACGCCGAACAGCTGGCCCACGCCCGACAAGCCGCTGATCTCGGTGACCAGCGCACCGAAGCAGCTCAGCACCAGCGTGGCCATCGAGAGCCAGGCCATGCCGCGGCCGAAGCGCTCGAGCACCAGTTCGCCGAAGCCGCGCCGCGTGCACAGCGCCAGCCGCACGGTCAGCTCCTGCGCGACGAACATCAGCGGGATCACCAGCAGCTGCAGCGCCAGCATGCGGTAACCCCACTGCGCGCCGCTTTGCGCCACCGTGATGACGCTGCCGGCGTCGGTGTCGGCCAGCATCACCACCAGCCCGGGGCCGAGGATACTGGCCGCGCGCAGCAACCTGTGGCGCCAGGCCGGCGCGGTGGGCATCTCGCTCGCGTGGCGCGCCGGCATCAACGCGCCGCCGCGGCCGGGCCGCGCTTGAGCGCGCGCAGCAGCGCCGAATCGGGGCTCAGCACCAGCGTCGCGCCCGACCCCGCCAGCGCGTGCCGGTAGGTCAGCAAGGCGCGGTAATAGCGGTAGAACTTCGGATCCTGCTCGTAAGCCTGGCTGAGCACGAGGTTGGCCTGCGCGTCGGCCTGACCGCGGATGATCTGGCTGGTCTGTTGCGCCTGCGCCAGGATCTGGGTGCGCTCGCGGTCGGCCGAGGCCTCGATCTCCTGCTGCCATTCGGCGCCCTGCGCGCGCAGCTGCTTGGCCTCGCGCTGCCGCGACGAGCGCATGCGCGCGTAGATCGAGCGGCTGGCCGCCAGCGGCAGATCGGCGCGATGCAGCCTGACCTCGTGCACCACGATGCCCAGCGTCGCCGCCTTGGCCTCGACCGCGGCGGCCACCTGGGCCATCACCGCGTGGCGCTGCGCCGACAGCAGCGCGGTCAACGGCACCGTGCCCAGCACCATGCGCAGCGAGGTGCTGACCAGCTGGTCGAGCTGGAAGCGCGCCTGGCCGTTGGTCATCACCGTCTGGTAGAAGCGCAGCGGATCGGCGATGCGGTAGGTGGTGAAGGTCTCGACCGCGAGCCGCTTCTCGTCGCCGAGAATCAATTCCTGCGGCGGCGGCGCCAGCGTCTGCAGGCGCGCGTCGTAGATGTTCACCGTCTCGGAGAACGGCAGCTTGAATTTGAGCCCGGCGCTGCGGTCGACGCGCACCGGCGCGCCGAAGCGCAACACCAGGTCGATGCGCCCCTGCGGCAGCACGTACATGGCCGACGACGCCACCCACAGCGCCAGCAGCGCCGCGACCAGGCCCAGCCCGCGCAGGTTCGGCCTCATCGTGCGCCTCCGGCGGCCGCCTTGGCGTTGGGCAGGTTCAGGTAGGGAATCACCCCCGGCGTCTCGTGCCGCCCGGAATCGAGCACGACGACCTTGCCGGCATGGTTCAGCACCGCGTCCATGCTGTCGAAATACAGACGCCAGGCGGTGACGTCCTTCGCCTTGCGGTAGGTCGCGTACAAGGCGTCGAAGCGCTGGGCCTGGCCGCGCGCCACGTCGACCGTCGTCGCCTGGTAGGCGTAGGCGTCCTGCACGATGCGCGCGGCCATGCCGTGCGCTGTCGGAATCACGTTGTTGCGATAGGCCAGCCCGACGTTGCGCAGCCGCTCGCGGTCGGCGCGCGCGCGCTGCACGTCGTTGAAGGCGTCGACCACCTCGGTCGGCGGGTTCGCCTTCTGCAACTGCACCTGGGTGATCACGATGCCGCTCTTCTCCTCGTCGAGCCAGCGCTGCAGCAGCGTCTGCGTCTGCTGCGCCACCTGCAGCCGACCGTTCGACATCGTCGCCTGCAGCGGCGTGCGTGCGACGACGTCGCGCAGCGCGGCTTCCGCCGCGACCGTCAGCATGTGCCGCGGGTGGCGCACGTCGAACAGATAATTGCCGGCGTTGCCGATGCGCCAGAACACCGTGCAGCCGACCTCGACGATGTTCTCGTCGCCGGTGAGCATCTGGTTCGCCGGGATCTGCTGGCCGTCGGACAGCACCGGGCCGGCGTCGATGCCCAACTGCATCTGGTTGATGCGCGTGACATGCGGCAGCCACGCCGACTCGATCGGCCACGGCAGGTGGTAATGCGCCCCCGGGCCGGTGGTGGCGATCCAGCGACCGAAGCGCAGCACGATGCCCTGCTCGTCCGGCTGGACCATGTAGAAGCCGCTGAGCACCCATCCGACCGCCAGCAGCGCGAGCAGCAGCCTGCGCCCGCGACCGCGCAGGTCGAGCAGCTCAGTCACATAGCCCAGCCACGGCTTCCACCCCGATGCCGGCGCTCCGGCGCTTTCGTGCTGCAACAAGACACTCCTCGAGTCGAAGCTCGACAACATACGATGGATCGGCGCGGCCGCGCCAGCAAACCGGGACGGGCTTGACGCATGTCAAGGCGTCAGCACACCGTGCTGACATTGGGTTACATCCGACACAGAACCCTGCCTGGATCAAGGTTGCGTGCGATGCGCGCGACTAGCCTGGGTGCACGGTGCGTCGCCGGTGCGACGCAGCCGGACTTTCGGGAGAAGCGGAATGGACAAGACCCTCGGTTCACGCCGTGCAATGCTGCTCGGCGTCGGTGCCGCGCTGCTCGGCGCCATCGCGTTACCGGCGCAGGCCCAGCAACAGACGGAACAACAGACGCAGACGCAGACGCAGACGCAGCAGCGCACGCAGACGCAGCAGCAGATCTACGGCAGCCAGTTGATGACGCGGCGCGAGCGCCTCGAATACCGCGAGCGCATGCGCGCGGCGAAGACCGCGCAGGAGCGCGAGCGCATCCGCCTCGAGCACCATCAGCGCATGCAGGAGCGCGCGCGTGAGCGCGGCGTCACGCTGCCCGACATGCCCCCGGCGCGCGGCGGCGGCATGGGCCCGGGCGGTGGTGGCGGCGCGGGCATGGGCCCCGGTGGCGGCGGCATGGGCCCCGGCGGCGGCATGGGTGGTGGTGGTGGCGGTGGCGGCGGCGGACGCCGTTAAGAGCGCCCCCAGGGCCGGGCTGCGCCCAGCCCGTTCCACCTCGCCGCTTGCAAGCGGCTCGGATTCGGCAGGCGCGCGAACACGCGCAGGCGTGTTCGCTGGTCCTGTCTCATCCCCCGTGGGGGGCAAGCAATCTTGGGGCGGCCCGGCGATTGCTTGAGAGCCCCCAGCACCCAATAAAAAAACCGGGCCCGTTGACCGGGCCCGGTTCGAGGTCGTCTCCTCGTGTACTGAACGCTTGACGCGCTTCAGGCGACCTTCTTGTCGAAGAACTGTTCGTCTTCGGTCGAACCCTTCAGCGCCGCGGTCGACGACTCGCGCTCGATCGTGGTCGTCACCGCATCGAAGTAGCCGGTGCCGACTTCGCGCTGGTGCTTGACCGCGGTGAAGCCCTTCTCGGCGGCGGCGAATTCCTTCTCCTGCAGCGCGACGAAGGCGCTCATCTGGTTGCGCGCATAGCCGTGGGCGAGCTCGAACATCGAGTAGTTCAGCGCGTGGAAGCCGGCCAGCGTGATGAACTGGAACTTGTAGCCCATCGCGCCGAGTTCCTTCTGGAACTTCGCAATCGTCGAGTCGTCGAGGTTCTTCTTCCAGTTGAACGACGGCGAGCAGTTGTAGGCCAGCATCTTGCCGGGGAACTTGGCGTGGATCGCGTCGGCAAAGGCCTTGGCGTAGGCCAGGTCGGGCTTGCCGGTCTCACACCAGATCAGGTCGGCATACGGCGCGTAGGCCAGGCCGCGCGAGATCGCCTGCTGCAGCCCCGGGGTGGTGCGGTAGAAGCCTTCGACGGTGCGCTCGCCGGTGCAGAACGGCTTGTCGGTGTCGTCGACGTCGGCGGTCAGCAGGTCGGCGGCTTCGGCGTCGGTGCGCGCGATCAGCACGGTGGGCACGCCCAGCACGTCGGCGGCCAGGCGCGCCGAAACCAGCTTGGCGACCGCTTCACGCGTCGGCACCAGCACCTTGCCACCCATGTGGCCGCACTTCTTCACCGAAGCCAGCTGGTCTTCGAAGTGCACGCCGGCGGCGCCCGCCTCGATCATCGACTTCATCAGTTCGAAGGCGTTGAGCACGCCGCCGAAACCGGCTTCGGCGTCGGCCACGATCGGCGCGAAGAAGTCGACGTAGCCGTCGTCACCGGGGTTCTTGCCTTCCATCCACTGGATCTGGTCGGCGCGCGTCAGCGTGTTGTTGATGCGCTTGACCACCGCCGGCACCGAGTTGGCCGGGTACAGCGACTGGTCGGGGTACATTTCGCCGGCCAGGTTGGCGTCGCCGGCGACTTGCCAGCCCGACAGATAGATCGCCTGCAGGCCGGCCTTGACCTGCTGCATGGCCTGGTTGCCGGTCAGCGCGCCCAGCGCGTTGATGAACGGCTCGTCGTGCATCGAGGCCCACAGGCGCTCGGCACCGCGGCGCGCGAGCGTGTGCTCGGCTTGCACCGAGCCGCGCAGGCGCACGACATCGGCGGCCTTGTAGCCGCGCTGAATGCCTTTCCAGCGCGGGTTGCTCGCCCATTCCTGTTCAATCTGTTGAATTTGCTGTTCGCGGGTTGCCATGAGACGATCTCCAAGAAGGAACAAAACCGGATGAGCAAAGCTTACCCCAGCGCTGCATTGCAGCAACGTGTTCTATCTTATACAAGACTAATTTTTTAGGTCTTTGTTTTCAATCACTTGCGATCTGCATTCCGTTTTGCGGAATGCCAGTTCGCGATTCTGAACGATCGGGCATTGCTGCGCACCATCCATTTTCCGCATCGTGGAAACGAATCTGCATATCCTGAAAACGCAGCGCCGGAGGCACCGCTGATGCGCCGCATCGACCCCTCGACGCTGGCCGCGGCGCTGCCGCTGTGGGACGAGGCGGCCTTGCGCGCGCTGGAACGCGGCGCCGGCGTCGCGCTGCCCGACGACGCCTTGATGCACCGCGCCGGCAGCGCGGTAGCGCAGCTGGCGCGTGCGCGGTTTGCCGCGGCGCGCCGTGTCGGCGTGCTGTGCGGGCCCGGGCACAACGGCGGCGACGGCCTGCAC
>JAKAHP010000116.1 GCA_021825505.1 Pseudomonadota bacterium | reverse complement strand
GCACGCGGCGGCATTGGCGAACACCAGCAAGCGATGCGCATGGCCGCCGGCGGCGCCCGGCGCGGCGACCGCGCTGCAGTAGGGCACGTCGATCCACTGCGCGCGCGCCGCCGCGGCGCGCGCCAGCGGCGCGCCGAGCAGGGCGATGGCGAGCAGCCAGAGCAGCCGCGCGCGCGTCGGGCGGGAAAGGTGAGGCATCGGGGTATGAGGGGTCGCCCCGATGTTAGCGGCTGCGCGCTTCTAGAATGCCTTGATGACCGCGACCCCTGCCTATACCCGCGCACGCGAGCTGCCCGAACTGCTGCGCGAGCGCATCCTCGTGCTCGACGGTGCGATGGGAACCATGATCCAGCGCCTCAAGCTCGGCGAGGCGCAGTACCGCGGCGAACGCTTCAAGGACTGGCCGCGCGACGTCAAGGGCAACAACGAGTTGCTGAACCTGACGCGTCCGCAAGTCATCGAGGACATCCACGACGCGTATTTCGCCGCCGGGGCCGACATCGTCGAGACCAATACCTTCGGTGCGACGCGCATCGCGCAGGACGACTACGGCATGGCCGAGCTGGCCGACGCGATGAACCGCGAGGCCGCGCGCCTGGCGCTGGCCAGCGCGCATCGCCACGCCACCGCGCAGCGTCCGCGCTTTGTCGCCGGCGCGTTCGGGCCGACGCCGCGTACCGCGAGCATCAGCCCTGACGTCAACGACCCCGGCGCGCGCAACGTCGATTTCGAACAGCTGCGCGCGGCGTACTACGAGCAGGCGCGCGCGCTCGGCGAGGCCGGGGTCGACCTGTTCCTGGTCGAGACGATCTTCGACACCCTGAACGCGAAGGCGGCGCTGTTCGCGATCGACGAGTGGTTCGAGCACAGCGGTGAACGGCTGCCGCTGATCATCAGCGGCACCGTGACCGACGCCTCCGGGCGCATCCTGTCGGGGCAGACGGTGGGCGCATTCTGGGCCAGCGTGCGCCACGCACGGCCGCTGGCGGTCGGCCTGAACTGCGCGCTGGGCGCGGCGCTGATGCGCCCCTACCTGCAGGAGCTGGCCAGGGCGGCGAGCGACACCTTCATCAGCTGCTACCCGAACGCCGGGCTGCCGAACCCGATGAGCGAAACCGGGTTCGACGAGACCCCCGAAGTGACCTCGCGCCTGCTGCACGCGTTCGCGGCGGAGGGGCTGGTCAACATCGTCGGCGGCTGCTGCGGCACGACGCCCGAGCACATCGCGGCGATCGGCGGCGCGGTCGGCCACGCGGCGCCGCGCCTGCTCGGCGGGGCGGGCGCGTTCCGCGCCGACCCGGCTGCCTGAGCCGGACCGGCCGCGTCAAGGCGCAGGGGCGTTACATTTTGACGCCGCGCGCGCGTCGCGACGCAGCAACAATAGCGCCTCAGGCCCATTCCGAGGTCCGCGCAGGCGCGGGCGACACGATGTCCAGCAGCAGGCGATCCAGTTTCTCGCAAGCCCTGATCGATGCGCATTGCGCGCCGGCGTCGGTCACGCGCGTGTTCGCGTCGGCCGCCGAGTTGTTCGGCGTGCTGTCGACCCCGTTGCGCTTGCGCATCCTGAACACGATCTGCACCCAGGAGCGCGGCGTCAACGACATCGTCGAGCTGGTGCATTCGACCCAGCCCAATGTGTCGCAGCACCTGAAGGTGCTGTATCTGGCCGGCATCGTCACCAAGCGCCGCGAAGGCAACCAGATCTACTACCGCGTGCACAACGACAAGGCGATGCAGCTGTGCCGCACCGTGTGCACGCAGATCGCGATCGAGCTGGCCGACGAGCGCGCCGCCGCCGCGGACGAACGCCCGGTCGAGCGCAGCAGCGCCTGAGCGCGCACCGCGCGCGCATCGGCCGCGCGCCGCGTGGGGCGATGTGGCGCCGCCGCAACGGCGGCGTTTACCCCGCCTAGAATGCCGGTTCCCGGTTCGGCGCGGCGCCACCGCGCACCTCGCGCCGCGAGCCGACTTCCATCGAGCCGCCTCCGGCGGCAGCCCCACCCAGCCCGCGCCATGCCCGCCAACGACGTCACCGCCCCGTCCCGCACCCTGCCGCCGCTGCTGCTGGCCGGCCTCGAACCGCTGGCGATCGGCCCCGGCTCGCTGTTCGTCAACATCGGCGAGCGCACCAACGTGACCGGATCGAAGGCGTTCGCGCGCATGATCCTGGCCGGCGAGTTCGACCGTGCGCTGGCGGTGGCGCGGCAGCAGGTCGAGAACGGCGCGCAGATCGTCGACGTCAACATGGACGAGGCGATGCTCGACAGCCGCGCCGCGATGGTGCGTTTCCTCAACCTGATGGCTTCCGAGCCCGACATCGCGCGCGTGCCGGTGATGATCGATTCGTCGAAATGGGACGTGATCGAAGCCGGCCTGCGCTGCGTGCAGGGCAAGGCCATCGTCAACTCGATCTCGATGAAGGAAGGCGAGGCCGAATTCCTGCGTCAGGCACGCCTGGTGCGGCGCTACGGCGCGGCCGCGGTGGTGATGGCGTTCGACGAGCAGGGCCAGGCCGACAGCTACCAGCGCAAGATCGACATCTGCGCGCGCGCCTACCGGCTGCTGGTCGAGCAGGCCGAGTTCCCGGCCGAGGACATCATCTTCGACCCGAACATCTTCGCCATCGCCACCGGCATCGCCGAGCACGACCACTACGCTGTCGATTTCATCGAGGCCACGCGCTGGATCAAGGCCAGGCTGCCCGGCGCCAAGGTGTCGGGCGGGGTCAGCAACGTCAGCTTCTCGTTCCGCGGCAACGACGCGGTGCGCGAAGCCATTCATACGGTGTTCCTGTACCACGCGATTCGTGCCGGGCTCGACATGGGCATCGTCAACGCCGGCCAGATCGGCGTCTACGACGAGCTCGAGCCGGCCTTGCGCGACGCCGTCGAGGACGTCGTGCTCGACCGCCGGGCCGACGCCGGCGAGCGCCTGGTGGCGCTGGCCGAAGGCCTCAAGGGGCGCACGCGCGACGACGGCGAGCGGCTGGCGTGGCGCGCGCAGCCGGTCGAGGCGCGGCTGTCGCACGCGCTGGTGCACGGCATCACCGATTTCATCGAGGACGACACCGAGGAGCTGCGCGCGCGCTACGCGGCCGAGGGGCGGCGCCCGCTGGCGGTGATCGAAGGGCCGCTGATGGACGGCATGAACGTGGTCGGCGACCTGTTCGGCCAGGGCAAGATGTTCCTGCCGCAAGTGGTCAAGAGCGCGCGCGTGATGAAGCAGTCGGTGGCCCGGCTGATCCCCTACATCGAGGAGGAAAAGCGCCTCGGCGCCGACACGCGCTCGCGCGGCAAGCTGGTGCTGGCCACCGTGAAGGGCGACGTGCACGACATCGGCAAGAACATCGTCGCCGTCGTGCTGCAGTGCAACAACTTCGACGTCGTCAACATGGGCGTGATGGTGCCGTGCCAGGACATCCTGGCGCGGGCCAAGGCCGAGGGCGCCGACGCGGTCGGGCTGTCGGGGCTGATCACGCCCAGCCTCGAGGAAATGCAGCATGTCGCCGCCGAAATGGAGCGCGACGCGTATTTCCGCGAGCGCCGCATTCCGCTGCTGATCGGCGGCGCCACGACCAGCCGCGTGCATACCGCGGTGAAGATCGCGCCGCACTATTCGGGCCCGGTGGTGTACGTGCCCGACGCGTCGCGCAGCGTGGGCACCACGCAGAGCCTGCTGTCGGAGCAGGCCGCCGCGTTCGTCGAGGCCCTGAACGCCGATTACGCGCGGGTGCGCGAACAGCACGCCGCCAAGCAGGCGGTCAAGCTGGTGACGCTGGCCGCGGCGCGGGCCAACAAGCTGCACATCGCCTGGCCCGAGGGCATCGCGCCGGCGCCGACCTTCGTCGGCCGGCGCGAGTTCCGCAACATCGACCTGGCCGAGATCGCCGCGTGCATCGACTGGGGGCCGTTCTTCCAGACCTGGGACCTGGCCGGCAGCTTCCCGGCCATCCTGGACGACGCGGTGGTCGGCGCGCAGGCGCGCCAGGTCCATGCCGACGCGCACGCGATGCTGAAGAAGATCATCGACGGGCGCTGGTTGCAGGCGCATGCGGTGGTCGGCCTGTACCCGGCCAACAGCGTCGGCGACGACGACATCGAGGTCTACGCCGACGCGCGTCGCGCGACGCCCTTGATGACCTGGTTCGGGCTGCGCCAGCAAAGCGAGCGCCCGGTGGTCGACGGCGTGCGCCGCCCCAACCTGGCGCTGGCCGACTTCATCGCGCCGCGCGGCGCCGGCGACGACCACCTCGGGCTGTTCGCGGTGTGCGTGGCCGGTGCCGAGGCGCGCGCGCAGGCCTATGTCGACGCCAACGACGATTACGCCGCGATCATGCTGAAGGCGCTCGCCGACCGTCTCGCCGAGGCCTGCGCCGAATGGCTGCACCGGCGCGTGCGCACCGAGCTGTGGGGCTACGCCGCCGGCGAGGCGCTGGACAACGCGGCTTTGATTCGCGAGGAATACCGCGGCATCCGCCCGGCGCCGGGCTATCCGGCGTGCCCCGAGCATTCGGTCAAGGGCGATCTGTTCGCGCTGCTCGACGCCGCGGCGATCGGCATGTCGCTGACCGAGCACTGGGCCATGCTGCCGGCGTCCAGCGTGTCGGGCTTCTACCTGGCGCACCCGCAGGCGCGCTATTTCCACGTCGGCCCGGTCGGCGACGATCAGGCCGACGACTGGCAGGCGCGCAGCGGGCGCGAATTGCGCGCGGTGCCGCGCGCGTCGCGCCTGGTCTGAAAGCACAACGGCCGGCGCAAGGCCGGCCGTTGCTGCGGCGCCGCCCCCCGGCGGCGCCCTTCTCCCGATCTCAGGCGCCGTGTGCCGGCGGATGCGCCAGCGGGTCGTGCGCCTCGGATTCCTGCAAGGCCCGGGCGCGCGCTTCGTGGCTGTGGTCGGCGCCGAGCAGCATGTACATCGCCGGCACCACGAACAGCGTGAACATCGTGCCGATCGCCAGACCCGAGGCGATCACCAACCCCATGTTGTAGCGGCTCACCGCGCCGGCGCCGCTGGCGAAGATCAGCGGCATCACGCCGAGCACCATCGCGCCGGTGGTCATCAGGATCGGGCGCAGCCGCATCGCCGCGGCATGCTCGACCGCCTCGCGCTTGGAGCGCCCGGTGCGCTGCAGATTGTTCGCGAACTCGACGATCAGGATGCCGTGTTTCGAGATCAGCCCGATCAGCGTGACCAGCCCGACTTCGGTGTAGATGTTCAGCGTCGCATGGCCGATGCCCAGGTTGATGAACAACAGCGCGCCCGAAATCGCCATCGGCACCGACACCAGGATGATGATCGGGTCGCGGAAGCTCTCGAACTGCGCTGCCAGCGCCAGGAAGATGATGATCAGCGCGAAGCCGAAGGTCAGCAGCAGGCCTCCCGATTCCTGCACGAACTGGCGGGTCGGGCCCGCGTAGTCGAAGCTGTAGCCGGCCGGAAGCGTCTGGCGCGCCAGCTCCTGCAGCGTCGACAGCGCCTGGTTCTCGGCGATGCCGGGCAGCGCCACGCCCTGGATGGTCGCCGAGTTGGCCTGCTGGAAGTGGTTGATGGTCTCAGGCTGTACCGTCGTCGTCAGATGCACGACGGTCGACAGCGGCACCATCGCGCCGCTGGCCGAGCGCAGGTAGTAGTTGCGCAGCTGCGCGGCGTTGAGCCGGTGCTCGCGCGCGACCTGCGGAATCACCTTGTACGAGCGCCCGTCGAGGTCGAAGAAGTTGACGTAGCCGCCGCCCAGCATGGCCGACAGCGCCGAGCCGATCTGCTGCATGTTCAAGCCCAGCTGCGCGGCCATGTTGCGGTCGATGTCGAGCCGCGTCTGCGGCAGGTCGATGCGCAGGTCGGACTGCAGGAAGATGAACTTGCCGGTCTTCAGCGCCGCCTGCAGGAACTGCTGCGAGACGTTGTACAGCTTGCTGAACGGCTCGCTGGTGGTCAGCACGAACTGGATCGGCAGCCCGCGCGCGCCGGGCAGCGGGGGCGGCTGGAACACCGCGATCTGCGAGCCGGCGATGTGCGCGAGCTGGCCCTGCACCACCGGCTGCAGCTGCGACGCGGTCAGCTTTCGCTCGTTCCACGGTTTGAGCACCATGCCGCCGATCACCTGGGTCGGCGAATTGAGCTGGAACACGTGGTCGGTTTCCGGATGGCTGTGGTAGGTCTGGTAGATCTGGCGCATGTACAGACCACGTTGCTCGACGGTCGCGGTCGGGTTGTTGAACGCGACCGAGATCAGCACGCCCTGGTCTTCCTGCGGCGCCAGTTCGGACATCGACGTCGAGTACAGGTAGTAGATCGAGCCGAGGATGATCACCGCCATCACTCCGACCACCGGCACGTGGTTCAGCGAGCCGTGCAGCGCGCGCTCGTAACGCCGGTGCAGGCGGTCGAAGCTGCGGTCGAGGAACAGCACCAGGCGGTCCTGCCAGCTGTGGCTGCCGGGGTCGGGCGCCTTCAGCAACCGCGAGCACATCATCGGCGACAGCGTCAGCGCGATGATCGCCGAGATCACGACGGTGCCCACCAGCGTGAACGCGAACTCGGTGAACAGCGCGCCGGTGAGGCCCCCCATGAAGCCGATCGGCACGTACACCGCGATCAGCACCGTGGTCATGGCCAGGATCGGGTTGGCCAGTTCGCGCGCCGCGCGCAGCGCCGCGTCCTTGCGCGCCATGCCTTCCTCGAGGTGGCGGCTGACGTTCTCGACGACGATGATCGCGTCGTCGACCACCAGCCCGATGGCCAGCACGATCGACAGCAGCGTCAACAGATTGATCGAGTAGCCCAGCGCCAGCATCACGGTGAAGGTGCCGACGATCGACAGCGGGATCGCGATCAGCGGGATGATCACCGAGCGCAGCGAGCCGAGGAAGACGAACACCACCACGGTGACGATCAGCACCGCCTCGATCAAGGTCTTGATCACCTCGTCGATCGACGAATTGACGAACTTGGTCGAGTCGTAGACGATCGCGCCGGTCAGCCCCGCAGGCAGTTGCGACTGGATGCCGGGGAAGGCCTTGCGCACCCGTGCGACGACGTCGAGCAGGTTGGCGCCGGGCGCGACCTGGATGCCGACGAACACCGAGGACTTGCCGTCGAACGCGACCTGGGTGTCGTAGTCGTCCGAGCCCAGCGAGACCTGGGCGACGTCCTTCAGGCGCACGACGCGGCCGTTGACCGACTTCACGATCATGTCCCGGAAGCCGTCAAGGGTTTTCAGGTTGGTGTTCGCGGCCAGGTTGATCTGCACCATGCGGCCCTTGGTGCTGCCGATCGCCGCCAGATAGTTGTTGGCCTGCAGCGCGCTGTAGACGTCGGCCGCGGTCAGCCCGTAGGCGGCGAGCTTGTCCGGGTCGAGCCAGGCGCGCAGCGCGAAGTTCTTCGCGCCTAGGATCTCGGCGGTCTGCACGCCGTCGATCGCCTGCAGCTTGGGCTGCACCGAGCGGGTGATGTAGTCGGTGATCTGGTTCGGCTTGAGCACGTCGCTGTAGAAGCCGATGTACATCGCGTCGATGGTCTGCCCGATCGACACCGACATGACCGGCGTCTGCGACTGCGGCGGCAGCTGGTTGAGCACCGAGTTGACCTTGGTCATGATCTCGGTCAGCGCCTTGTCGGGGTCGTAGTTCAGGCGCAGGTTGACGCTGATCGTGCTGACCCCCTGCACGCTGCTCGAGGTCATGTAGTCGATGCCGTTGGCTTGCGCGATCGCGTTTTCCAGCGGTGTCGTGATGAAACTGGCGACCAGGTTGGCGTCGGCGCCCGGGTAGGCCGTGGTGACCGTGACCACCGCGTTCTCGGTGTAGGGGAACTCGAGCACCGGCAGCAGGCCGGCCGAGCGCAGTCCCAGCACCAGGATCACGAGGCTGATCACGGTGGCCAGCACCGGACGCTCGATGAAGATGTCTGTGAATTTCTTGTTCATCTGCGTGGCCCGTCGGGTCAGGAGTTCGGCACCTGCGGGTTGGCCTGATCAGCCGGCTCCACGCTGTTGTTGACGATGATCGGCGAGCCGTTGCGCAGCTTGAGCTGGCCGGCGGTGACCACCGTCTCGCCCGCCTTCAGGCCCTTGAGCACCGCGACCTGATCGCCGCGCGTCGGCCCGGTGGTCACGAAGCGCTGCTCGGCCACCAGCTTCGGCTTGCCGTGCGAGTCGCGACCTTCGTCCTTGACGACGTAGACGGTGGCGCCGTAGGGGTTGTAGGCGATCGCCGCGTTGGGCAGCGTCAGGTAGTCGCGCGCGGCGCCGTCGTCGATGCGCACGTTGGCGAACGCTCCGGGCAGCAGCTGGTCGTGCGGGTTGGTCACGCGCGCGCGCACCGTCAGGTTGCGCGTGCCGGTGTCGATCTGCGGCTCGACCGCGATCACGCGCGCCGCGAACACCTTGCCCGGCACCGCGCTGCTGCGCAGCTGCGCGGGCATGCCGACGCGGATCAGGTCGACCTGGCTTTGCGGCACCGTGAAGTCGATTTCCATCGGGTCGAGCTTCTGCAGCGTGACCACCGCGGCGCCCGGCGCCAGGTACTGGCCGAGGTTGACGTGGCGCAGGCCGAGGCGACCGGCGAACGGCGCGGCGATGTGCTTTTGCGCGATCAGGGCACGTTGTGCGCCG
>JAKAHP010000115.1 GCA_021825505.1 Pseudomonadota bacterium | reverse complement strand
CGGTGCTGTTTTCCATATAGACCTTGGCCCGGCTCTTGCCGATGGCCATGAAACCGCCGCCCAACGCACCGCCCTGGCGATCGGCGAATCGCCGCACCATGAAATACCAGACGCCGAAGAACACCACCGCCGGAACGATCCACGACAGCAGGTTGGCGAGCCAGGTGTCCTCGTAGACCTGGGCGTAGGGCACGC
This sequence comes from Pseudomonadota bacterium, assembly GCA_021825505.1. Lineage (GTDB taxonomy): Bacteria > Pseudomonadota > Gammaproteobacteria > Burkholderiales > Burkholderiaceae_C > Thiomonas_A. The sequence goes on along the minus strand of JAKAHP010000115.1, from coordinate 8,456 downwards.
CATAGTGTTGCAGCTGGGCGGCCAGCGCCGGGTCGACGCGCACCGCGACGACGCGCTTGACCGGCTTGCCCGCCGGCGTGCCCTTGAGCGTGCCGGTCAGGGTCTGCGCGTCGATGCGCACGTCGCTGAGCGCGCCTTGCTGCAGCAGTTGCTCGAAGCGGCTGTACGGGACCGTCTCGACGTCGCGCGCATTGGTCCACAGGCTCTGCACCAGCATCAGCACCAAGGCGGCGACGACCCAGTAGCCGAGGTGAATGCCTGCCTTCGGGTCGAGCCGCGGCAAGCGCCTGCGCTCGCCGTTCACGTCCCGCTCGACCTCATCGCCGCTGCGCGGCGCGTCGTTCTGCTTGTCGGCCATGGCGTCCCCTGTGCGGATGGCCCAAGCATAATCCGGCGCGGGCGCGCCGCGGTCGAGCAATGCTCGTCAATAGCCGTGCGCGAGCAGCATCCCGAGCAAGGGCACCACGACCATCAGGTGCGCCTGCCACATCAGCCAGCGCCGCTGCGCACGCAGCTCGGCGGCATCGGCGAACGGCGTCGCGCCGCGCTGCTGCCAACGGCGCAGCGTGCGGCTGGCCGCGACCGCCATCGCCAGCATCGCCGCGAACAGCGCCAGCTTGCCCCACAGCAGCGCGTCGAACGCAAACGACTGCCAGGCGCGCAGCCCGAGAAAGACGTGCGCGGCGCCGGTCGCCGCGACCGCGGCGAACGAGCCCCACAACCAGGCGTCGAGCCGCCGCAGCCGCCGCAACAGCGCGGCGTCGGGCACATGTTGCGCGGCGTTCAGCACCGCGGTCTGCGCGCTGACGAACACCGTCAGCAGCAGGATGGCGGAAACATGGGCATAGCCGAGCAGAGCCGCTCGCAGCATCGGATTCATCGCTCGATCGCCCGCAGCTGGAGCGTCGGGCACAGGGGTTCATCAGCCGTAGATCTTATGGCCGCAACTGGCGCTGCGCACGATCTTCCACGGTGCGAAAAGGGTCATGCGATGACCGCGTACTGGACATGGTGACTTGATGCCGAGCAAGATTCATCGTTGAATTGATATTCAGTCAGGGCCGCGCGCGCCTTGCGCCGCCCCCAACGCCCCCGAACCTCCCGCCCTCATGCCCCACCGCCCCGCGCGCCAGCAGTTCGCCAGCGACAATCTGGCCGGCATCTGTCCGGCCGCCCTGCAATCGATGCTCGACGCCGACGCCAGCGGCCATCAACCTGCCTACGGCGACGATGTCTGGACGCAGAAGTCGACCGACATGCTGCGCGAGCTGTTCCAGACCGACTGCGACGTCTATTACGTATTCAACGGCACCGCGGCGAACTCGCTGGCGCTGGCTTCGCTGTGCCAGAGCTACCACAGCGTGATCTGCTCGCCGGTGGCGCATATCGAAACCGACGAATGCGGCGGTCCCGAATTCTTCTCCAACGGCTCCAAACTGCTGGTGGCCGAGGACGACAGCGACGCCGCGCGTCAGGGCAAGCTCACGCCCGACGCGATCGAGCATATGGTCACGCGCCGCCGCGACATCCATTACCCGAAACCGAAAGTCGTCTCCATCACCCAGGCCACCGAACTGGGCACGGTCTACGGTGTCGATGAAGTGCGCGCGATCGCCGCGATCGCCAAGCGCCGCCAGCTCAAAGTCCACATGGACGGCGCGCGCTTCGCCAACGCGGTGGCCACGCTCGGCGTGCATCCGTCGGAAATCACCTGGCGCGCCGGCGTCGACGTGCTGTGCTTCGGCGGCACCAAGAACGGCCTCGCGGTGGGCGAGGCGATCGTGTTCTTCGACCGCGAGCTCGCCACCGATTTCGCCTGGCGCGTCAAGCAGGCCGGCCAGCTGGCGTCGAAGATGCGCTTCATCTCGGCGCCCTGGGTCGGCATGCTGGAAAACGACAACTGGCTGCGCAACGCGCGCCACGCCAATGCGATGGCGCAACGCCTGTACCAGGCGATCCAGCGCGTGCCCGGCGTGCATGTGCTGCATCCGCCGCAAGCCAACGCGGTGTTCGCCCAGTTGCCGGCGACGGCGATCGCGCGCCTGCACGCTGCGGGCTGGAAGTTCTACGAATTCATCGCTGGCGGCGGCTGCCGCCTGATGTGCGCGTGGGACACCCAGCCCGAGACCGTCGATGCGTTCGCCGCGGATCTGGCCGCGGCCTGCGACGCGGCCGCCTGACCCCCTTCACCACCGGAGCTTGCGCGATGGCTGTCTCGGTCTTCGATCTGTTTCGCGTCGGCATCGGGCCGTCGAGCTCGCACACCGTCGGCCCGATGCGCGCCGCGCGCATGTTCGTGCTGGCGCTGCGCCAGCAGCAGCTGCTGGCGCGCACCGCGAAACTGCAATGCCGGCTGTACGGCTCGCTGGCCGCGACCGGCCGCGGCCACGGCAGCGACAAGGCGGTGCTGCTGGGGCTGCTCGGCGAACTGCCCGAGGCGGTCGACGTCGACACCGTCGACGCCCGGCTGGCCGCGCTTGGCGGACGCCTGCGGCTGCTCGGTGAGCACGACATCGCGTTCGCCCCCGCCAGCGACCTGCTGCTGATGCTGCGCGGCAAGCCCGACACCGCGGCAGCTGGACACCCGAACGGCATGAAGCTGCAGGCCTGGGACGCCGCTGGCGCGCTGCTGCTGGAGCGCGTGTACTACTCGGTCGGCGGCGGCTTCGTCGTCACCGCCGAGGCCTTGGCCGACAGTGCGCGGCAGGCCGCGATCGCCCCCGACACCGAAGTGCTGCCGCTGCCCTTCCACAGCGGCGCCGAGCTGCTCGCGCTGAGCGCGCGCCTGGGCTGCAGCATCGCCGACGTGATGCGCCTGAACGAACGGCACTGGCGCGCCGACGGCGAGATCGACGCGCAGCTGCTGACGATCTGGAATGCGATGCAGCAGTGTGTCGCGCGCGGCTGCCGCCACGAGGGCGAACTGCCCGGCGGCTTCCACGTGCCGCGCCGCGCGCCTGCGCTGTACCGGGCGCTGCACGGCAAGTCCGCCACCAGCCGCATCGATCCGCTGCGCGCACTCGACTGGGTCAATCTGTGGGCGCTGGCGGTCAACGAGGAAAACGCCGCCGGCGGTCGCGTCGTCACCGCACCGACCAACGGCGCCGCCGGCATCGTGCCCGCGGTGCTGCACTACTACGCGCGGCTGACGCCGCACGCCGACGACGCCGGGGTCTGCGACTTCCTGCTCACCGCCGGCGCGATCGGCCTGCTGTACAAGGAGAACGCGTCGATCTCCGGGGCCGAGGTCGGTTGCCAGGGCGAAGTCGGCGTGGCCTGCAGCATGGCCGCCGGCGGCCTGTGCGCAGTGCTCGGCGGCACTCCGGCGCAGGTCGAGAACGCCGCCGAGATCGGCATGGAACACCACCTCGGGCTGACCTGCGACCCGGTCGGCGGACTGGTGCAGATCCCCTGCATCGAGCGCAACGCGATGGGCGCGGTGCAGGCCATCAACGCCGCGCGCATCGCGCTGCGCGGCGACGGCCACCACGGCGTCTCGCTCGACGAAGTGATCAAGACGATGCGCGAAACCGGCGCCGACATGCGCAGCAAATACAAGGAGACCGCCCGCGGCGGCCTCGCGGTCAACGTCATCGAGTGTTGATTGAACCGGCCGCGCGCAACTGCTAGGATCGGGCGCCATGAGGCGCCAATACTGGGGAGCCACGCGGCTCCGAACCCTGACCATCGACTTGCGGATCCTGTGCCGCGGTCGAAGGCCGGCCGTGGTGCGCGTGGGCACCCTGCTGGGCGCCGTGATGGCCACCCTGCTGGCCTTTCAACTGCCCGTTCGAGCGGCGCCGAGCAGCCCGGCGCAAGCCTGGGGCCTGGCCGCCGAGCGCGGTGACGAGGCGGCGCTCGCCCATCTCTACGCCGGCGTCGAAGCGCACGACGTTGCGGCCGAGACGGCCTACGCCAGCTACTGCCTGAGCCGCGACAGGTTCGGCTGCGCGCTGCGCTGGTTCAGCGCCGCCGCACAGAAGGGTGACGCGACGGCGCAGGAACAACTCGCCGAACTCCTGGCGCGCGGCGGACCCACGCTGAAGCCTGACGCGGCGCAGGCGGTATTCTGGTATCGCAAGGCCGCCGCGCAAGGTAACGCAGCGGCCGAGCGCAGCCTCGGATTGAGCTATCTGAACGGCGACGGCGTAGCGAGCGACCCGCTTGCAGCGCGTCACTGGCTGCAGCTTGCGGCCGCCGGCGGCGACGCTGCCGCGATGCAGGCGCTGGCGGGGCTCGGTGTGGCGCCGGCAGCCGCGGCTTCACTCTCCGCTTCACCCTCACCCTCCCACGTTGCCTCCCACCCCGCGGCGCTGGGGGCGGCGACGGCACACGCCTCGGCCGCGCCCGTTCCGTCCGCGCCTGGCGCCAGGGGACGCGGCACGCCTACCGCGTCGGCCGTGGCCGCAGTCCCGGCCCAGGCGGAACAGGGTCCGGCGGCCGTCCTCGCCGCAGTGCGCGCGTGGGCCAGCGCCTGGTCGAGCAAGGATTTCACCGGCTACTTCGGTGCCTACCTTCCCGACTACGCACCGCCCGGCATGAACCACGCCACGTGGCAGAACGATCGCCGCGCACGAATCGCCGACAAGGCTTCGATCACCGTGTCGCTCGACCAATTGCGCACGCGCATCCAGGGCAACACCGCGACTGCGACCTTCATCGAGCATTTTCGCGCGGGTGCGCTGCGTTTCGTCGGAGCCAAGGCCTTGCGGCTGCAGCTCGTCGACGGTCGCTGGCTGATCGCCGCCGAGTCGTAGTCGCTCACCTCGCGTATCGCACGCGCCGACGCTGCGACAGCACCGTTTCGGTGGCGCTAAACTCGCTGCCCGTCGCCGCGCTCGCCATCCCGCGCACCGGCTGCCTTCCGGAATCGACCATGAAATTCGCCATCGCCGGCACCGGCTACGTCGGCCTGTCCAACGGCATCCTGCTGTCCCAGCACCACGAAGTCGTCGCGCTTGACATCGTGCCGGCCAAGGTCGAGATGCTCAACGCACGGCGCTCGCCAATCGTCGACCGCGAGATCGAGGAGTACCTGCGCCGGCCCGAATTGAACTTCCGCGCGACGCTGGACAAGCACGAGGCCTACGTCGGCGCCGACTACGTGATCATCGCCACCCCGACCGATTACGACCCCGAGACCAACTATTTCAATACGGCGTCGGTCGAAGCGGTGATCGCCGACGTGCTCGCGCTCAACCCGCAGGCGGTGATGGTGATCAAGTCGACGATCCCGGTCGGCTACACCGCGTCGGTGCGCCGCAAATTCGGCTGCGACAACATCATCTTCTCGCCCGAGTTCCTGCGCGAAGGGCGCGCGCTGTACGACAACCTGCATCCGTCGCGCATCGTCGTCGGCGAGCGCTCCGAACGTGCACGCGTGTTCGCGCAGGCGCTGCAGCAAGGCGCGATCAAGCGCGACATCGCGGTGCTGTTCACCGACAGCACCGAAGCCGAAGCGATCAAGCTGTTCGCCAACACCTACCTGGCCATGCGCGTGGCCTATTTCAACGAACTCGACACCTTCGCCGCGAGCCACGGGCTCGATTCGCGCCAGATCATCGATGGCGTATGCCTCGACCCGCGCATCGGCAGCCACTACAACAACCCCTCGTTCGGCTACGGCGGCTACTGCCTGCCGAAGGACACCAAGCAGCTGCTGGCGAATTACCAGGATGTCCCGCAGAACCTGATCCACGCGATCGTCGACTCCAACACCACGCGCAAGGACTTCGTCGCCGCCGACATCCTGCGCCGCCAACCCGAGGTGGTCGGCGTGTACCGCCTGATCATGAAGGACGGCTCGGACAATTTCCGCGCCTCCAGCGTGCAGGGCATCATGAAGCGCATCAAGGCCAAGGGCGTCAAGGTCATCGTCTACGAGCCGGTGCTCGAGTCCGAGGAATTCTTCAAGTCCCCGGTGATCAAGGACCTGGCCGAGTTCAAGCGCGAGGCCGACGTGATCATCGCCAACCGCCGCGCGCCGGAACTGGCCGACGTCGCGGACAAGGTCTACACGCGGGACCTGTTCGGCAGCGATTGAGCGCGCGCAGGCGCGGCTCACGCAAGCGCGTACGCCGAGGCGCGCCGGAGCCGTTCAGCGGACATGGCGCCGTCGTGCGGAAACCGCCGCCGGCGCCGTGCTCAATGCGGAGCTCCGTGCAGTTTCAGCACCAGCCACAGCGCGCCGATCAACACCGGTTGGTGCACCATGTAGATGGTCAGCGGGTGGCGGCCGAGCCAGGCCAGCGGGCGCAGCGTCGGCAGTCGCGCCAGCAACCGGAAATCGTCACGCCGCAGCAGCGCGCCGAGCCCGGCGCCGAGCGCGAACACGCCGTACCACGGCAGCAGCGGCACATAGTCCTCGGTGATCGGCTTGTGCGCGATCAGCCCGGTCCAGTTCAGCCAGCGACCGTCGAACGCGGCATTGCCCCACAACGACGGCGCCAGCAGCAGCAGCGGCACCAGCAGCAGGATCCAGGCGCCGAGGCGGCGGCCGACGTAGCGGTGCAGCAGCAGCATCGCGGCGACGCCTTGCAGGATGCCGAAATAGATGAAACTGACCGGGAACGCCAGGAAGCTGCCGAGCGCGACCAGCAGTCCACAGCCGAAGATCTGCCCCCAGCGCTTCCAGAACGCCGCGGCCGGGCGCACCCGTGCATCGCCCCAGGCCTGGCTCAGCCCGGCGCACAGCAGAAACAGGCTGACGATCGCGATGCGCTGGTCGAGCCACCACGGCGAGTGGTAGAAGTCGAAGTGGGCGTAGCGGAACCAGTTCAGGTCGAAGCAGAAATGGAACGTCACCATCCACGCGATGGCGACGCCGCGCAGGGTGTCGAGCCCGCCGAAGCGCGCGCCGCGGCCGGCGGCCGCGGCGGACGGGGCACTCATTTCAGGCACACCAGGCGCGCGCATTGCGGAACATGCGCAGCCAAGGCGACGCGTCGCCCCACTCGCGCGGCGCCCAGCTGAACTGCAGGCCGCGGAACACGCGCTCCGGGTGCGGCATCAACGCGGTGAAGCGGCCGTCGGGCGTCGTCACCCCGGTCAGGCCGCCGGCGCTGCCGTTCGGGTTCAAGGGGTAGGTCTCGGTCGCCCGACCCGCGCCGTCGACGAAACGCAGCGCGGCGGCCAGGCTCGCCTCGTCGCCCTGCTGCGAGAAGTCGGCGTAGCCCTCGCCGTGCGCGACCACGATCGGCATGCGGCTGCCGGCCATGCCGCTGAAGAACAGTGACGGCGACTCCAGCACTTCGACCATCGCCAGCCGCGCCTCGTACTGCTCGGAGCGGTTGCGCGTGAAACGCGGCCACGCCTGGGCGCCCGGAATCATCGCGCTGAGCGCGGCCAGCATCTGGCAGCCGTTGCACACGCCCAGCGCGAAGGTGTCGCGACGCGCGAAGAACGCGCCGAAGGCATCGGCCAGCGCCGGGTTGAACTGGATGCTGCGCGCCCAGCCTTCGCCGGCGCCGAGCACGTCGCCGTAGCTGAACCCGCCGCAGGCGACGAAGCCGCGGAAGTCGCCGAGGCGCGCGCGGCCTTCGATCAGATCGGTCATGTGCACATCATGCGCGTCGAAGCCGGCGCGATCCATCGCCCACGCCATTTCACGCTGCGAGTTCACACCCTGCTCGCGCAGGATTGCGACTCGCGGCCGCGCGCCGCGGTTGATGAACGGCGCCGCGACGTCGTCGTGCAGGTCGAAGCTGAGGTTGGCGTGCAGTCCGGCGTCGCCGCCCGCGACCAGCTGATGCTCGGCATCCGCGCACTCGGGGTTGTCGCGCAGCCGGCTGATCGCATGGGAGACATGGTCCCACTGCGCCACCAGCGCGGCGCGCGGTGCCGTGAACACCTTCTGCGTGTCGCGCCAGACCTCGATCGCCTCGCCCTCGCCGACCTGGCCGACGACGTGGCTGCACGCCGACAGTCCGTGCTCGCGCAGCAGCTGCAGCACCGCATCGCGCCGCGTCGCGGCGACCTGCAGCACCACGCCGAGTTCCTCGTTGAACAAGGCGCGCAGCAGCAGGTCGCGGCGACGCTCGGCAACCTGCGCGGTCCAGTTCTTCGCGTCGCCCTCGTCGGGCAGCGCCTCGGCCACCGCCAGCAGCAGATCCAGGTTGAGCGCGACGCCGGCGCGTCCGGCGAAGGCCATTTCGCACACCGCGGCCCACAATCCGCCGTCGCTGCGGTCGTGGTAGGCGAGCACGTCGCCGCGCTCGCGCAGCGCGCGCAACGCGCCAGCCAGACGCTGCAGGTCGGCGGCGTCGTCGAGGTCGGGCACCGGCTGCGCGGCCTGCGCCAGCGCCTGCGCCAGGATGCTGCCGCCCATGCGCTGGCGCCCGCGCCCGAGGTCGACCAGCAGCAGCACGCTGGGGCCGGCATCGAGCCGCAGTTGCGGCGTCCAAGCACCGCGCACGTCGTCGAGTACCGCGAACGCCGACACCAGCAAGGACACCGGC
>JAKAHP010000114.1 GCA_021825505.1 Pseudomonadota bacterium | reverse complement strand
TGTAACGCCGAGTGGGCAGGTCTGGGGCCACACCCGAAGGGCCGAGGCGCCAAGGGGCCCATCGCGTCGTTGCGCCGCTTGCCCAGGCGGCCAGCCTGGGCTGCGCGTCGCGCCTAGCGCTGCACCCCTTGGCGCCTCGGCGGGGGGTACTATTTCCCTGACGCAGTGGACTAGACTCGACACGCCGTCGCATGTTCCCCCCGCTGGATGCCATGGAGTGCGCCATGCCTGTCGATCGAGATGCCACGATGATCCTGCTTGGAACGCGCAAGGGAACGCTCATCGTCGACCGCACCGCCGATGGCTGGCGACCGCGAGCGATCGCACATGCCGGCATCCCCGTGTGTTTCGCGATGCGCGATGCGCGTGACGGCACGCTGTGGGCCAGCCTCGACCACGGCCACTGGGGCCCGAAGCTGTCGCGCTCGCGCGATGGCGGCGCGAGCTGGCAGGACCTGTCGACGCTGAAATACCCACCCGGCGCGCGTTACATCGCCAAGGATCTGCCGACGCCCGATTTCGACCCGGCGGCGCCGGCGGCGCGCCCCGAGTACCAGGACGCGATCGTCTACAAGATCTGGTGCCTGGCGACCGGCCACGACGAGCAGCCCGGGCGGCTGTACGCCGGCACGATCCCCGGCGGACTGTTCGTCAGCGACGACGGCGGCGACAGCTGGGCGCTGAACCGGCCGCTGTGGGACCACGCCAGCCGTGGCGGCGATCTGTTCGCCGGCGACGCCACCACCGACAACCGCTGGTTCGGCACGCCGGCGAGCGTCGACTACGGCGTGTTCGAGCCGGGCATTCATTCGATTGTGGTCGATCCGCGCGACGCCGCGCACCTGCATGTCGCGGTGTCGTCGGCGGGCGTGCTCGAAACCACCGACGGCGGCCGCAGCTGGATCGGGCGCAACCGCGGCATGCTCAACGACTACCTGCCCGACCCCGGCGCCGAATGGGGCCACGACCCCCATTGCCTGGCGGGCTGCGCGGCGCAGCCGGACCGGCTGTGGCAGCAGAACCACTGCGGCGTGTTCCACAGCGACGATGGCGCGCGCAGCTGGCGCCGGGTCAGCCAGCCCGACGCCGGCGTGCACTTCGGCTTCCCGATCGCCGTCGACGCGCGCGACGGGCGCACCGCCTGGGTCGTGCCCGCGCACAGCGACGCGCAGCGCCTGGCGATCGGCGGCGGCGTGTTCGTCGCGCGCACCGACGACGGCGGGCAGAGCTGGACCGCGTTGCGCCGCGGCCTGCCACAGCGCGATGCCTATGACATCGTGCTGCGCCACGGGCTGGACGCCCGCGGCGACTGCCTGTGCTTCGGCAGCTCGAGCGGCAACGTCTACGTGTCGGAGGATCGCGGCGACTCCTGGAGCTGCGTGGGGCAGAACTTTCCGCCGGTCTATTCGGTGCGTTTCGGGTGAGGCCGATGGCCACCGTCGAAATCACGCGGCACCTGCACCGCTTCTTTCCGGCGCTGCAAGGCGGCGCGCTCGAGGTCGCGGGCGGCCCGGTGCGCGAGGTGCTGCGCGCGGTCGACGCCGCCGCGCCGGGTTTCACCGACTACGTGCTCGACGAACGCGGCGCACTGCGTCGACACGTCGCGCTGAGCATCGACGGGCGCGTCGTCGTCGACCGCGACACGCTGTCCGACCGCGTCGGCGAGGCCAGCGTGGTCCACGTGTTCCAGGCCCTGACCGGCGGCTAGCTGCCCGCCGCGCCCAGCACCGCGCGCACGGCGGCGAACAGCTGCGCCTTGCCGACCGCGTCGGCCTGGTCGAACACCGCGCGCACGCGCCCGGCGGGGTCGACGATCATCATCACGTCCTCGTGCGTGATGTCGTAGTCGACGTGCGCCGCGTCGGCCAACGGGTTGGCGACGATGGGCTGCGGATCGCTGCCGCCGACCGCCAGCGCCGCGCTGGCCTGGGCGTCGCTGGAGCCGGTATCGCCCACCTTCTGGTAATCGACGTGGTAGCCCTGCGTGACGACGCGACGGATCTGCGCCGGTGTGCCGCTCAGGTACTGCCAGCGCGGGCTTGCCGGGTTCCAGCCATATTCCTGCAGGAACGCGCGCATCTGTCGCGGCCCGCTGCCGCCAGGGTCGACGTCGAACGCAACGACCTCGACCCGGCGCGCCAGCGGCGTGCCGGCCAGCATGTTCTCGAAGCCGACCAGATGGGTGGCCACCACCGGGCAGAAGGTATTGCAGTACGGAAACAGGAAGGTGACGACCTGCACCTTGCCGTCGAAGCGATCCGAGGCGACGTGGGCGCCGTTCTGGTTGATCAGGTCGCGGTACTGCGGGGCCTTGAACAAGACCGGCAGTGTCGTGCGGGGCGCCGCGTGGTGGCGGCCCAGCCACCAGCCCGTGACGCCGGCCGCGGCCGCGACCAGCAGCGCGGCGAGGCCGAACCCGGCGATGCGGCCGCCTGCGACCTGTGGTGCACGATTCGATGACGTCAAGCGATGTCCTCCCCGAAGTTGCTGCGCGGGCGCGCCTCGGCGCCCGCCGGGCATCGTAGAGCGGCGCGCGCCACACGACTGTTTCAACATGCAGTTCGCGCCGCCCACGCGGCGCGTTCGCGCGGGCGCCTCCACCTAGAATGGCTCCGTGCAATCGGGTGTGGAGCCCGGTTGCGCCACGACTACCGCCACGCCCTGCACGCCGGCGGCGTCGGTCCGCTGCGGTGGCTGCGCCCGCAACGCGGCGGCGCCGCCTGAGCGAGACCGCCACCGAGCCACGCGCGCTGACTATGCCGCTACCCTGCCCGTCCGCGCAGGCGCTGTTCGACGAAGCCACGCAGCACCTCGCGCAAGGCCAGACGCAACGCGCCGAGATCGCGTTGCGCCTGGCGCTGGCGCAGCAGGCCGATTTCGGCGAGGCGCACGCCAACCTCGCGCTGCTGCTCGAGCAGCGCGACGCGACGGCCGCCGAGCGCCACTACCGGCGTGCGCTCGAATTGCAGCCGGCGCACGACGGTATCTGGTGCAACTTCGGCGCGCTGCTCGAGCGCTGCAAGCGCTACCGCGAGGCCGAGCAGGCCTACCGCAATGCGCTGGCGCTCAAGCGCGACTCGGCCGTGGCGTGGTCGAACCTGGGCGTGCTGCTCGACAATCTGCGACGCGACCCGGAAGCCGAGCACTGTCATCGCACCGCGCTGGCGCTGGCGCCCGATTGGTCGCACGCCGAGCTCAACCTCGCGCTGCTGCTGCTGCGCCAGGGACGCTACGAGGAAGGCTGGCGCCGCTTCGAAGCACGCGACTGGTACCGCGACGAGGCCGCGCGCATCGGCCTGCCGCGCTGGCGCGGGGGGTCGCCGCGCGGGCTGGCGATCCTGGTCGGGATCGACGCCGGCCACGGCGACATGATCCAGTTCTGCCGCTACGCCGCCGAACTGAAGCGGCGCGGCGCCGCCTGCGTCGGCGTGCTCTGCCATCCGGCGCTGAAGACCCTGCTCGAGCGCGTCGACGGCATCGACCACGCGATTGCCGCCGGCGTGCCCGACGCCGCGCTGCCCGAGGTCGCCTGGGACGTCTGGTGCCCGATGCTGAGCCTGCCGCAGCTGTGCGCGACGCGGCTGGCGACGATCCCGGCGGCGCTGCCCTACGTCGCCGCCGACGCCGCGCGCGTCGCGCGCTGGGCACCGCGCCTGGGCGCGCGCGACGGCGCGCTGCGCGTCGGGCTGGTGTGGAAAGGCAATGCGCGCTTCGCCAACGACGCCGAGCGCTCGCTGCCGTCGCTGCGCACCCTGGCGCCGCTGGCCGACGTCGCCGGCGTGCGCTGGTACAGCCTGCAAAAAGGCGCCGGCGAGGACGAAACGGCGCACGCGCCATTCGCCATCGAGCCGCTCGGCGCCGAGTTCGCCGACTTCGACGACTGCGCGGCGGTGCTGGCCCAGCTCGACCTGCTGATCAGCGTCGACACCGCCGCCGCGCATCTGGCCGGTGCGATGGCACGACCGTGCTGGGTGCTGCTGCCGCGGCACAGGATGGACTGGCGCTGGATGGACGCGCGCGAGGATTCGCCGTGGTATCCGGGGGCGGTGCGGCTGTTCCGCCAGCGCGAGGACGAGGGCTGGCCCGAGGTCGTCGAGCGCGTGCGTGCGGCGCTGGCCGAATGGGTGCGCTGAGCCTGCCGCGCAACAGCCCGCTGTTACCTCGGCGAGCGCGATGCTGCCGAGAATCGACGGCGGCGCCGCGTTCCGGCGTCGACACCACGACGAGGAGACTGAGATGGCACGCAAGATCCTGATGCTGTGCGGCGACTACGCCGAACACTACGAGACCATGGTCCCGTTCCAGACCCTGCTCGCGGTCGGCCACGAGGTGCACGCGGTGGCCCCCGACAAGAAGGCGGGCGACTGGGTGCACACCGCGATCCACGACTTCGAGGGCGCGCAGACCTACAGCGAGAAGCCTGGGCATCGCTTCACGCTCAACGCCGATTTTGCCGGCCTGCGCGAAGCCGACTACGACGCCTTGCTGATTCCGGGGGGGCGCGCCCCCGAGTATCTGCGGATGAACGCACGCGTGGTCGAGATCGCCGCGCATTTCCTGGCTACCGCCAAGCCCGTCGCCGCGGTCTGCCACGGCGCGCAGCTGCTCGCGGCCACCGGGCTGCTCAAGGGGCGCCAGGTCAGCGCGTATCCGGCGTGCCGCGTCGAGGTCGAGTTGGCCGGAGCCACCTACATGGACATTCCGATCGACGCGGCGGTGCGCGACGACAACCTGATCACCGCGCCGGCCTGGCCGGCGCATCCGGCGTGGCTGGCGAAATTCCTCGAACTGCTCGGAACCCGCATGACGCACTGAGCGTCGGGCGGCTAGAGTCGACACCGTGCCTGCCGGCACGGGAGTCCATCGATGTGCAAGATCTTCGTCGGCGCCGATCCGCAAGGTTATGCCGCGCGCACCCGCTCGGTGCGGCTGCACGGCGTCGTCACCAGCATCCGCCTCGAGAACCTGTTCTGGACGGTGCTCGAGGAAATCGCCGCGCGCGACGGCATGAGCGTGGTGCAGCTGATCGAGCGCCTGTACGACGAACTGGCACGCGAGCGCGGCGAGGTCGGCAACTTCGCCTCGTTCCTGCGGGTCAGCGCGCTGCGCTACCAGGCGCTGATCGCGCAGCAGCGCATTCCCGGCGCGCTGGCCGTGCCGATCCGCAGCCTCGACGCCGACGCCGTGCTGCACGGCTTCGCGCTGGACGCGCCACTTGTCCTGCACCGGGATTCCCGGAGGGGCTGAGACGCCCCCAGGGCCGGGCTGCGCCCAGCCCACCCCCCGAGGGGGCTCAAGCAGGCTTGGGGCGGCCCGGCGCCTGCTTGGGAGCGCCCCCAGGGCCGGGCTGCGCCCGACCCGTTCCACCTCGCCGCTTACAGGCGGCTCGGATTCGGCAGGCGCGCGAACACGCGCAGGCGTGTTCGCTGGTCCAGCCTCATCCACCTCGCCGCGCTTACAGGCGGCTCGGATTCGGCAGGCGCGCGGCCGGGCGCGGCGCTGGCTTAGAAGCGGTAGTTCACGCCGAACTGCAGCACCGGATACCACTGAAAGCTGTTCAGATCGCTTTGCAGCTGTGCCTGGCTGGCGGCCACGTCGGCGGCCAGCTGCGCGTTTTGGGTCGGGTTGGTCGCGGTGACGCTGGCGGTGGGCTTGCCCTGATACATCACGCCGATGTCCGACGTGAAGTGCAGACCCGGCCCGTCTCCGGCGTTGCTCCAGCCCAGTCCGAGGTACGGCGCAACGCTGTTGAAAGTTACGCGGGCACTCACCGACCCCGCTTCGGCGACGGTGTATGTGGTGCCGTTGAACGTATAGCTGCCGGCGCTGGCCTGGCCGCTGAGATCGAATCTGTTGTCGTTGTAGTAAGCACCGGCCGTCAGGTGGAAGCTGCCCGCGAACGGATGCCAGTCAGCCAGCAAACCGGCGTTTTGCAGCTTCAGGTGCCCGTTGTACTGCAGGCCGTTGGAGGTCGTGTTGTAGCTGTAGTTGAGCAGGCCCACACTCAGTCGCGCATCGAATGTGTTGGGCACAAGGGTCCAGACTACTTGCGGACCGTAACCCAGCGTGCCGATGGACAGCCCGGCTTCAACCCCGCCTGCCATGGCCGGTAAGGTGAGCGCGGCGAACACCGCGGCCGCCATGATCGATTTGAAATGTATTTTCATATAATCATCCATCCGGCGGTGTCCGACACCCATTGTCGAACCGGGGCGGCTCCGTCCCGCTGCTCCATATCCTGCCGCCTTGAATATTATCGAGTCATCGGGCTTCGGGTCGCGCGTTCCAGGGTTGCGTCGCTTTGCGCCGGCCTGTGCAAATCGATATCACCCAGGCGCCGCTCGGCACGGTCGGAACGCCCCATCAAATCGAAATTGCTGACGCGCTGCAGCGTCGAATCGCCAATTCATTTCCTGAATATTTCAACAACTGTACTGCTGCGCTCAGAAACCGTCAGTTAGCATGGTGCATCACGATATCAAAATCAATCATTGACGTGATCATAAACACGGACTGCCGGCCACCGGGTTCGCGCGCCCTACCTTGACGCGCTCAGGCGCGCCCGCCCCCCGCATCAGGGCTTCGCGCTCGCTTTGCATGCTTCACCGCGTCCCGCTGGGCACTGGCGAGCGGATGTTCGCCGCCGAAAATCGCGTGGTAGGTGAACGGGTCCACAAACGCCAACATTTTCCTCGCAAACTCCTCCAAGGGCACTCCGAGAAGCTGCGCCCACGTGGCATAGTCCTCAGGAGGAACTCGACTCCGCCCCGATTCGATCTGAGAGATCATCGTGTAGTAATCGTAGCCAAGCGCCCTCGCGACTTGCTGCTGGGTGAGACGCGCGTCCTGGCGCAGGCCGCGAACATAGGCCCCGGCCCTTTTGCGCATTATCTGCGCGATCCCGTTATTCAAGCGATATTGCGTGAGCATCCACGACCCCTTCGCGTCAGACAGGCGTCATCGCCGGAACCAGAAGCTCCCGACACTCCCAGGCATGACGACGGCAAACAACATGAACCCGTTCAGCGCTGAGTAGCAGCGCCTTGCAGCTGGGCGATACGATCACGCATGCCACAAATGGTAACGTATCGTTATTTTTCGTCAACCGCGTGCGGCTACAGGGCCACAGGTTCCCGCGTCAAATTGATAAGCCCGACTTTGAAACTTCCGGGTTGAACGCGCCGGGGTCGACACCGCGCCGGCGGCATGTTGCCCCGGGCGTCATGCGGCAGCACATGTCCTGGTGCAGCCGCTCGAAGCACGTCCGGAACCGTTCCGTCAGACTTGCTCGATCATGCGCAACATGATCGAAGCTGACTTCCTGCTTCCATGAGGACGGTTACACGCGCGCGTGTGCGACGCACGCCAGAGCCTTCCTCTCCACAGGCTGAGACCGCAGAACTTGCGGCCAGATTCCTGAGGTTCACGGCGGCGTTGGCGTCGCGGTCGCGATGCGCGCCGCAGGCCGGGCAGTCCCAGGCGCGCACCAGGCGGCCAACCGGCCAACCCGCGGCAAGCAGCTTGCGCGCCCAACCCCTTGATTTCACTGGCCTGCCCGGAGGGAATCGAACCCCCGACCCACGGCTTAGAAGGCCGTTGCTCTATCCAACTGAGCTACGGGCAGTCAGGCCCCGCAGTGTACCGGCCCGGGCGGCCGCAGCTCAGGCCGGCAGCTGCGCTTCGTAGCCCGCCTGGGTCACCGCGTCGAGCAGCGCCTGCGCCGGCGCGTCGCCGGCGACGCGCGCGCGCGCTGCCGCCAGATCGACTTCGGCGCGCTGCACGCCGGGCACGGCCTGCAGCGCCTTGGTCACCGCGGCCACGCAATGCTGGCAGCTCATGCCTTTGACTTCAATCGTCGTTTCGCTCACTTCAGGACTCCGGTTGGATGAGGGAAGGGATGGGGGTGCGGCATCTGCCGCGTCGCGCGTGGCGGCGTCGACGCCGCTCGACCAGCCGCGCAGCGCGCGCAGCCGCAGGCTGTTGCCGAGCACGAACAGCGACGACAGCCCCATCGCGACGCCGGCCAGCATCGGGCTCAGGTGCAGGCCCCAGCGGCTGAACAGGCCGGCGGCGACCGGGATCAGCAGCACGTTGTAGCCGAACGCCCAGAACAGGTTGCCGCGTATCGTCGCGATGCTGGCGCGCGCGCAGCGCAGCGCATCGACCAGGCTGCCCAGACCGCCGTGCGCCAGCGTCACGTCGGCCGCCTCGATCGCGATGTCGGTGCCGCCAGCCAGCGCCACGCCGACTTCGGCCTGCGCCAGCGCCGGCGCGTCGTTGATGCCGTCGCCGACGAAGGCCACGCGCCGCCCCTGCTGCTGCAACGCGCGCACGACTTCGGCCTTGCCTTGCGGCGTGATGCCGGCGTGCACGGCGTCGATGCCGACTGCGCGCGCCACCGCCTCGGCCGCGGCCGGTGCATCACCGCTGACCATCTGCAGCGTCAGGCCAGCGCGGCGCAGTTCGGCGACGACCGCAGCGGCATCGGCGCGCGGCGGGTCGGACACGCCGAGCAGGCCGGCGGCGCGGCCGTCGCGCGCGACGAAGATCACGCTGTGGCCGTCGCGCTCCAGCGCTGCGGCGCGCGCGGCGCCGGGGTCGATGCCAAGCGCCTCGAGGTGCCGCGCGCTGCCGACGACGACGACGGCGCCGTCGACT
>JAKAHP010000113.1 GCA_021825505.1 Pseudomonadota bacterium | reverse complement strand
GGGCTGGCCTGGTTGCGCGCGCACGGCGCGCTCGCCGAAGACCGCGTGCTGGTGCACGACGCGGCGCGCTGCGGCATCCGCCCGGCGGACATCGAGCGCCTGCTCGACGCTGCCGGCGACGACCCGGCCGGCGGGCTGCTGGCGCTGCCGCTGCCCGACACCCTCAAGCGCAGCGAGGGCGGGCGCGTTGCGACGACACTGGCGCGCGACGGCCTGTGGCTGGCGCAGACGCCGCAGCTGTTCGCGCTGGGGCTGCTCGAGCGTGCGCTGGATGAGGCTGCGGCGGCCGGCGCCGAGATCACCGACGAGGCCTCGGCGGTCGAGCGCCTGGGGCTGCAGCCACGGCTGGTCGAGGGCGCCAGCGCCAATTTCAAGGTGACCTACGCCGCCGACCTCGAGCTGGCCGCGGCGGTGCTGGAGCGCGCGCAGCGCGAAGGAGGCGAGATGCAGGCGACGAATTGGCGCGTCGGCTACGGCGACGACGTGCACGCGCTGGTGCCGGGGCGCCGGCTGGTGCTGGGCGGGGTCGAGATCGAGCACCGCAGCGGGCTGCTTGGACATTCCGACGCCGACGCGCTGCTGCACGCGATCACCGACGCGCTGCTCGGTGGGGCCGGGCTGGGCGACATCGGCAGCCACTTCCCCGACGACGACCCACGCTGGAAAGGCGCCGATTCGCGCGCCCTGCTGAGCGCCGCGCTGGCCGCGGTGCACGCTGCCGGCTGGGCCCCGGTCAATGTCGACTGCACCGTGCATGCGCAGGCGCCGCGGCTGAGCCCCTATCGCGACGCGATGCGCGAGCAGGTCGCGGCCTTGCTGCAGTTGCCCCCCGACGCGGTCAACGTCAAGGCCAAGACCGCCGAGCGACTCGGCCCGGTCGGTCGGCACGAGGCGATCTCGAGCAGCGCCGTGTGCCTGCTGGCGCGCCGGCGCTGAGGCCACGGCAGGAAGCGTCAAGCGGCGTTAGCATCGAAGGCCGAACCGGCAAAGCCTGGAGCTGACGATGAAAACGCGGGAACTCGGACGCAGCGGCCTCGAAGTCTCGGCGATCGGTTACGGTTGCATGGGCCTGAACCACGGCTACGGTCCGGGCCCCGGGCGCCGCGCGGCGGTCGCGCTGATCCGCGAGGCGGTCGAACTCGGCGTGACGCTGTTCGACACCGCCGAGGTCTACGGGCCCTACACCAACGAGGAAATCGTCGGCGAGGCGCTCGCGCCCCTGCGCGAGCGCGTAGTCATCGCGACCAAGTTCGGCATGCACATCGTCGACGGCAAGACGGTCGGCACCGACAGCCGCCCGGAGCAGATCCGCCGTGTCGCCGACGCCTCGCTGCGCCGGCTCGGCGTCGACGTCATCGATCTGTTCTATCAGCACCGGGTCGACCCGCAAGTGCCGATCGAGGACGTCGCCGGCACCGTGCGCGACCTGATCAAGGCGGGCAAGGTGCGTCATTTCGGCATGTCCGAGGCGGGCGCGCAGACGGTGCGCCGGGCGCACGCGGTGCAGCCGGTGACGGCGCTGCAGAACGAGTATTCGCTGTGGACGCGCGAGCCCGAGCACAACGGTATCTTCGAGGTGTGCGAGGAACTGGGCATCGGACTGGTCGCGTTCAGCCCGCTCGGGCGCGGTTATCTGACCGGTGCGATGGGCGCGGACACCGTGATCGCCGCCGACGATTTCCGCCACCAGCTGCCGCGCTTCGCGCCGCAGGCGCTGGCGCACAACCAGGCGCTGGTCGAGCTGCTGCGGCGCGTCGCTGCGGCGAAGTCGGCCAGCGCGGCGCAGGTTGCGCTGGCCTGGATC
Source organism: Pseudomonadota bacterium (assembly GCA_021825505.1). Taxonomy (GTDB): domain Bacteria; phylum Pseudomonadota; class Gammaproteobacteria; order Burkholderiales; family Burkholderiaceae_C; genus Thiomonas_A. Next base: position 6,988 of record JAKAHP010000113.1, on the reverse strand, counting down.
CTGGCGCGGCGGCCGTGGATCGTGCCGATTCCGGGCACCACCAGGTCGGCGCGACTGCGCGAGAACCTGGGCGCCGCCGCGCTGCAGCTCGACGCCGCGGAGCTGGCCGACATTGACCGCGCCGCCGCGGCGATCCCGATCGAGGGCGAGCGCTACCCGCAGCACCTGCAGGCCGCGGTCGGCCGCTGAACCGACGGCGCCGACGTCAACGCGCCTGCATCGCGCTCGACGTTGCCGAGGGCGCGTGTGCCGCGCCGGACGCCGCGTCGTGGCCGGGCTCGATCGGCCGCTGCCGATAGGGGTAGTTCTTCAGCCGCGTGTCGCTGCGCACGACGGGGCTTGCAACGGCAAGCGCCGGCGCGACCCATTGCGCCCACTGGAAATCGGGGATCACCTTGGCCTGGTAGCTGTCGGTCAGCGGGTGGTCGAGGATGTCGTTGACATGCTGCCACTGCTGGTAGCGCATCAGGTCGACCTGATAGGGCGTCGGCTCGCCGCCGGCGTTCTTCACCACCGCCTTGAGCGCCTCGACCGAGGCCATCGAGACCTTCGGGGTCCAGTCGATGCGGCCCGGCAGCACCACCGGCTCGCCCGGGATGTTGTTGATGCCCTGTTTCCAGGTCGCCAGCACGGCGACGCGGGTGTCGTCGCGGTACAGCACGATCGCGTGGCTGTAGCGCTTGTCGCGGAAAAAGCCGAGGTTGCCGTATTGCACGCGTGCGCCGCTGAGGTAGGCGACAGCGTCGGACCAGCACGGTGACGGGCCGCTGATGCCCCACAGCACGCTGCGGTCGATGATGCCGTCGGGGAACAGGATGCGGAACGCGACCCAGGCCGCCGCCGCGGCGTGGATCGTGCCTTCGCAATCGTGGCCGTGGAAGCGGATCAGGTCCTTCAGCGTCACCGGGTAGGTGTAGGGCACGTAGCGGCCCTGCGTGCCGCGCGTCGACAACATCTCGAAGGTCGGCGCGTAGCGCTGCGCGACCATCGGCGCGTACCAGGTCGGCGCGCGGTCGGGCGCCTCGACCCCGGTCTCGATGAAGATGTTGCGCCCCTGCACGTAGGTCGGGCCCGCCGCCAGCGCCGGGGCCCCCGACCATGCGGCCAGCGCCAGCATGGCCGCGGTGACTGCTGCCTGAGGTTTCACGTTTTCCCCTCGATGTGATGTCCTGCTCCGAGCTGCAGTCATTGTCGGCCTGGCGACGCGCGCAGCCCGGCCGGTGCGCGCCGGGCGGGTGATGCAGGTCAACAGCGCGGTCGTGGCGCGCGCCTCGAGCGGGGCGAAAATGGCGCAGCCCCTCATGTGCGGCGTGCCGCGTGTCGTTGAACCCGACGTGACGCAGCCCGCCGGGGCAGCGGCCGACGGCGCGGCGCGCGTCGCCGGCATGGATCGGGAGAACGCGCTTGCGCAAATTGACCCTGCTGATTTCGTTGATCGTGATCGCCTTCGCCGGTCACCAGGCGTCGCTGTGGGGCGGGCTGGCGCTGTGGGGAGGCTGCGGCGCGCTGTTCGAAACCGCCACCGACACCACCGCGGCGACCCTGGCCGCCTTGTGCTCGGCGGTGGTGGCGCTGCTCGTCGCCTGGTGAGCGCGATCGGCCGCCGCGCCGCGCGACGGGCCGATAATGCCGCGATGGACCTCGACCCCAGCTCCCACCGAATCGTCGCCTGCAGCTTCGAGCGCCACGCGGCGGCGATCCTCGACATCTTCAACGACGCCATCGAGCATTCGACGGCCTTGTACGACTATCACCCGCGCAGCGCGCAGAGCATGGTCGGCTGGTTCGACGCCAAGCGCGCCGGCGGCTTTCCGGTGATCGGCGTCGAGGACGCCGCCGGCACGCTGCTGGCCTTCGGCAGCTACGGCACGTTCCGGGCGTGGCCGGCGTACAAGTACACCGCCGAGCATTCGGTGTACGTGCACCGCGACCACCGCCGCGCCGGCCTGGGCGAGCGCGTGATGCGCGAGCTGATCGCCGCGGCGCGCGGGCAGGGGCTGCACGCGCTGATCGGCGCGATCGACGCCGGCAACGCCGGCAGCCGCGCGCTGCACGAGCGGCTCGGCTTCGCGCATGTCGGCACGCTGCCGCAGGTCGGCTTCAAGTTCGGCCGCTGGCTCGACCTGGCCCTCTACCAGCTGCTGCTCGAAACGCCGCAGCACCCGGTCGACGGCTGAGCGCGCGGGCCGCGCGCGTCAATGCGCGCGCACCGCTTCGGCCAGCGCCTGCAGCCAGGCGCGGTCGTAGGCCTGGCCCGGCGCGGTGACGTCGTCGCGCACGTACAGCACGAAATAGCGCTGCGCGGTGGCCCACGCCAGCATCGACATCGCGCGCCCGCCGGGCGCGCGCTGCAGCTTGAAGCGCCCAGGCGCGCCGCCGACGCGGGCGTTGATCAGTTCGCGCGCGAACATGATCGCGCCGCCCGCTTGCGCATACGCCACTTCGTGCAGATAGACCGCAACGCCGTCGCTGCGGCGCAGCACGTGAGTGGCGCTGGTCCACGGCCCGGGCATCTCGGGCGGGCCGGGCAGCATCAGGCCTTCCAGTTGCAGCGGCGCGGCGGCGCGGTTCGCCGTTCCGACCTCGAGCGTCGCCGGACGGAAACGCAGGCGCGCCCGCGCCGCATCCGGCGCCAGCAGCGCCGGCGCCGCGTTGTCGTCGTCCCAGTCCCAGTGCAGCGCGTCCACCGCCTCGTAGCCGTGGCGGTCGATGTCGCGCTCGTGCTCGAGTTGTTCGCGCATGCCGGGTGGGTACTGGTCGATCGACAGAATAGTCACGGCGCCTTGCGCGACATCGGCGACCGGGTCAACCCCGGCGCGCGCGCCAGGCAGTGGAACCAGGGCTGTGCCCGTTTGCGCAGCAGCGCTCCCGGCTTGTGCAAGCAGGCACGCGAACAGCGCGACTCCAACCAACTGGAGCAACCGCATCGATCTGCCTCCTGGGCTCGGGCTGGGATCCCGCGCGCAACCGCGATGGGGCGCGGCGGCCCCCGTGGGCACTTTAGGTCAGCAAGGCCGACGCGGGTAGGCGGGCATGGTGAATCGTCCCAGGCCTTGGCGTGAAGTCGCTTGATGAGTGGGCGGCAAAGCGACGGTCAATGCCGCATTGCAAGGTCATTGCTGCGCGTGACCGAAGCTTGTGGGATTTTGCGTCTGGCCCGTGTCGCGCTTGCCGATGATGCGCTGCGGCATTAACATCTAACGTTTCGACGGTCCTACAGGTTGCCTTTTTGCGGCGATCGACCCTGGATCGGTCGTCTGGTCTCAAGAGCAGGTCACAAGCCTGTCTGGAGAGGCACCCACGGTATTTCGTCAGAGAAATTCAACGAGGTGAAGGACATGCACGCTTCGAGCGCTGAACTCAAGTCGGCCGCAACGGCCGCAACGCAAACCCCCCATACTTCCTCGGGCGCAGAAATCACCGGCGCCGAGATCGTCGTGCGCTGCCTGCAGGCCGAAGGCGTCCGCCACATCTGGGGCTACCCCGGCGGCGCGGTGCTGTACATCTACGACGAGCTGTACAAGCAGGAACAGATCCAGCACGTGCTGGTGCGCCACGAGCAGGCCGCGGTGCACGCCGCCGACGGCTATGCGCGCGCCACCGGCGACGTCGGTGTGGCCATCGTCACCTCGGGCCCCGGCGCCACCAACGCGGTGACCGGCATCGCCACCGCCTACATGGACTCGATCCCGATGGTCGTGATCACCGGCCAGGTGCCGGTGCCGGCGATCGGCCTGGACGCATTCCAGGAATGCGACACCGTCGGCATCACGCGCCCCATCGTCAAGCACAACTTCCTGGTCAAGGACGTGCGCGACCTTGCGCTGACGATCAAGAAGGCTTTCCACATCGCGCGCAGCGGCCGCCCCGGTCCGGTGGTGGTCGACGTGCCGAAGGACGTCACGCGCAACACGGCGGCGTTCGACTACCCGGCGACGATCGAGATGCGCTCGTACAACCCGGTGCGGCGCGGCCACGGCGGCCAGATCCGCAAGGCGGTGCAACTGCTGCTGCAGGCCAAGCGCCCCTATCTGTACAGCGGCGGCGGCGTGATCGCCGCCGGCGCCACCGACCGCCTGCGCCGTCTCGCCGACCTGCTCGGCGTGCCGTGCACCAACACCCTGATGGGGCTGGGCTCGATCGCCGCCAGCGATCCCAAGTTCCTCGGCATGCCGGGGATGCACGGCACGTACGAAGCGAACATGACGATGCAGCACAGCGACGTCGTGCTCGCCGTCGGCGCGCGCTTCGACGACCGCGTGATCGGCAATCCGAAGGATTTCGCTCAGGTCGAGCGCAAGATCATCCACATCGACATCGATCCGTCGAGCATTTCCAAGCGCGTGAAAGTCGATGTGCCTATCGTCGGCGACGTTGGCGAAGTGCTCGGCGAGCTGATCGAGCAGATCGAGCAGGCGCAGGCCGAGGGGCAGGGCATCGACGCCGCCGCGCTGGCCGCATGGTGGGCACGCATCGAGGAGTGGCGCGGCCGCGACTGCCTGAGCTACGAGCATTCGGATCAGGTGATCAAGCCCCAGTTCGTCATCGAGACGCTGGCCGAGCTGACGCGCGATCGCGAGACCTACGTCTGCTCCGACGTCGGCCAGCACCAGATGTGGGCCGCGCAGCTGTACGGCTTCGAGCAGCCGCGACGCTGGATCAACTCGGGCGGCCTGGGCACGATGGGCGTCGGCCTGCCGTACGCGATGGGCATCAAGCTGGCCAAGCCCGACGCCGAGTGCGTGGTGGTCACCGGCGACGGCTCGATCCAGATGAACATCCAGGAGCTCGCGACCTGCCTGCAGTACGACACCCCGGTCAAAATCCTGCTGCTGAACAACCGCTACCTCGGCATGGTGCGGCAATGGCAGGAGATCGAATACGCGGGCCGCTACTCGCATTCCTACATGGACTCGCTGCCCGACTTCGTCAAGCTGGCCGAAGCCTACGGCCACGTCGGACTGCGCGTCGACAAGCCCGGCGACGTGCGCGCGGCGCTGCAGCACGCCTTCGCGCTGAAGGACCGCACGGTGCTGATCGACGTGGCGATCGACCCGACCGAGAACGTCTGGCCGATGGTGCGCGCCGGCAAGGGCATCACCAACATGCTGCTGGGGTCCGAAGACCTCTGAGGCGAGCCGCGCCCGCCGGCGCGCGTGCCCTCACCGGGGCGCGCCGCGACCGCGCGGACGCACCCGCCCGGGTTCCGCCCCGGTTCTCCTTCCACCTTTTCTCAACCCTCGAGGCCAGCAGCCAGGCGCCGCTTACCGGCGACGCACGAAGCGCGGGCCAGGAGATCGTCCCATGAAACACATCATCGCCCTGTTGCTCGAGAACGAGCCCGGCGCGCTGTCGCGCGTGGTCGACCTGTTCGCCGCGCGCGGCTACAACATCGAGACGCTGTCGGTGGCGCCGACCGAAGACGCGTCGCTGTCGCGCATGACCATCGTCACGCGCGGATCGAGCGACGTGATCGAGCAGATCACCAAGCACCTGAACCGGCTGATCGACGTCGTCAAGGTCGTCGACCTGACCGAGGCCAACTACATCGAGCGCGAGCTGATGATCATCAAGGTGCGAGCGGTCGGCAAGGAGCGCGAGGAAATGAAGCGCATGGCCGATATTTTCCGCGGCCGCATCATCGACGTCACCGACAAGATCTATACCATCGAGCTGACCGGCGACGCCGCCAAGCTCGACGCCTTCCTGCAGGCCGTCGACCGCAGCGCGATCCTGGAGACGGTGCGCACCGGCGCCTCGGGCATCAGCCGCGGCGAGCGCGTGCTGCGGGTCTAGCAAAAACTCTGGTTACTATTGAATTTCGTTCGGAGGAGTCAGCAGATGAAGGTTTTTTACGATAAGGATTGTGATCTTTCGCTGATCAAAGGCAAGAAGGTCACGATCATCGGTTACGGCTCGCAAGGCCACGCCCATGCCCAGAACCTGCACGACAGCGGGGTCAAGGTCACGGTCGGCCTGCGCAAGGGCGGCGCGTCGTGGGATAAGGCGAAGAAGGCTGGTTTGACCGTCAAGGAAGTCGACGACGCGGTCAAGGGCGCCGATGTCGTGATGATCCTGCTGCCTGACGAGAACATCGCCGAGGTCTATCGCGATCACGTCGAGCCCAACGCGAAGAAGGGCGCCGCGCTGGCGTTCGCGCACGGTTTCAACGTGCACTACGGCCAGGTGCAGCCGCGCGCCGACCTCGACGTGATCATGATCGCGCCGAAGGCGCCGGGGCACACGGTGCGCAACACCTACACCCAGGGCGGCGGCGTGCCGCATCTGATCGCGGTCGCGCAGGATCGCTCGGGCAAGGCGCGCGACCTGGCGCTGTCGTACGCGATGGCCAACGGCGGCGGTCGTGCCGGCATCATCGAGACCAGCTTCCGCGAGGAGACCGAGACCGATCTGTTCGGCGAACAGGCGGTGCTGTGCGGCGGAGCGGTGGAACTGATCAAGGCCGGTTTCGAGACGCTGGTGGAAGCCGGCTACGCGCCCGAAATGGCGTATTTCGAGTGCCTGCACGAGCTCAAGCTGATCGTCGACCTGATCTACGAAGGCGGCATCGGCAACATGAACTACTCGATCTCGAACAACGCCGAGTACGGCGAGTACGTGACCGGACCGCGCGTGGTGACCGACGCCACCAAGGACGCGATGCGCCAGTGCCTGAAGGACATCCAGACCGGCGAATACGCGAAGAGCTTCATTCTCGAGAACCGCGCCGGCGCCCCCACGCTGCTGTCGCGCCGCCGTCTGACCGCGGAACACCCGATCGAGCAGGTCGGTGAGAAGCTGCGGGAAATGATGCCGTGGATCAAGGCCAGCAAGCTGGTCGACAAGTCGAAGAACTGACGCGGGCCTTGAACGGCAACGCCGGGCTCGTAGGCCCGGCGTCGCTCGCCGCGTCCACGCTGCCGAAGGGCAGCGTGGAGCCGCGCGGCTCGCTGCCGTGGATCAAGGCCAGCAAGCTGGTCGACAAGTC
>JAKAHP010000112.1 GCA_021825505.1 Pseudomonadota bacterium | reverse complement strand
GACGCCGAGCTGCGCATCGGTGGCGTCGCCGCGCAGGTCCGCGCCGCGGTCGACGCGGCGCGGCGCCGCAGCGCGTGGGGTCACGCGCAGCGCCTCGATCGCATCGCGCCCATCCACCGCCTGCGACCACGCTGCCCACACCGCGCCGTCGCCGGCGGCCAACACCGGCAGTACCGCGTCGGCCACGGCGGCGTCGAGCGCGCGCGGCGCGCTCCAGGCATCGGTGTCGGGCGCGTAGTGGGCCAGCTCGATCGCATCGCGCCCGTGCTCGAGCTGCGACCACACGGCCCATGCCGCACCGTCGGCGGCGACCACCTGCACGCCGCGCGCGGTGTAGGCCGGCTCACGCGCATGACGCGCGCTGTCGAGCTGGCGCGGCGCCTCCCAGCGGCTGCATGCGGTCGTGAAACCGTTGGCGTGCCGGCGCGTGGCGCCCAGCGCCAGCAGCCGGTAGTGGGTGCACGGCGTCAACGGCGCCGCGCTGTCGAAGCGCGCCATGCCGGCCGCGTGCCGCACCACCCCCGGCACCGGCAGCCCCAGCGGGCTGACCAATTGCAGCGCCGCGGCGTCGGCGTGCGGCTGCGCGTCGCGCGCAACGCTGCGTGCGCCGTCGGGCGGCCAGGTCGCGGCCCCTGCGGGCGCCGGCCACGTCGCGACGGCCGCGCACAGCAGCGCGGCACACAGCGCCGCCAACCGCGAAGTACGGGGTACATGCATCATGCGCCCCAGTATTCCAGCATCGCACGGCGCGCGCGATGCCCATGCCGTCAGACGGGTTTCAGCCGACGCCCGGCAGGTCGCCGAAAAACGCGCGGTAGGCGATCAGGTAAGCGAACTGGCACGCGGCGGCCGCGATGAACGGAGCCACCAGCCAGCCGCGCGCCAGCAGCAGGCCGGCCAGCGCCGGGCCGATCGAGCGCGGCACCATCATCGAGACGTTGTTGACGGTCGCCGCCAATCCACGCCGCTGCGGCCCGGTCAAGCCCAGCGCCAGCGCCTGACGCACACCGATCGTGCCCTGGTTGAACGCGGCGCGCAGCGCCCAAGCCCCGGCGGCCAGCACGAACCACGGCAGCCACGGCGTGAGCAGCAGCAGCACCAGCCCGGTGCCGCGCATCGCCAGCACGGTGCGCACGACGCCCAGCCGCGCCGCGACGCGCTGCGCGAACTGCGCGCCGACCGCGGCCAGCACGAAGCCGGCCGCGAGCGCCGGTCCGATGCTGGCCGGGCCGTGACCGAAGCGCAGCGCGAACCAGTAGGCCATCAGCGGCGCCACCAGCCCGATGCCCAGCCCGTTGAGGCTGTTGGCCAGCGCCAGCGCGGCGAGCCGTCGATTCTCGGCAGCGCGCGTATGCGCCGACTCGTCGGCAGCGCTCGCCGTGGCGGGCGCCGGCGTGGCGGCGCGCGGCGCTTCCGGCGCGCGCCACAGCAGCATGAAGCCGATCAGCGAGCCGAGCAGCGGCAATACGAACAGCGGTCGGTAGGCCAGCGCGCCGGGCAACCAGCCGCGCCAGCTCGGCGCCAGCGCCGCCAGCAGCGCGCCCACGGCCATGCCGCCGAACCCCAGCGTCGCGTTCAGATTGAACACCCGCGTGCGCTGCAACGGCGCCAGGTCGTGCGCCAGCCAGGCCTGCTCGAGCGGGCCGAACGGCCCGGCCGCGCCGTTGGCACCGCGGCCGAAGCCGCCGATCATCGCGCCGGCGATCAGCGCCCACGGGCGCGCGCTGCACAGCGCGAGCAGGGCACTGGCGACCACCAGGAGTTCATAGCCCAGAAGGAAGCGACGGCGGCCGACACGGTCGCTGAGCGGCCCGACGGACACGGTCAGCACGATGCCGAGCAGCAGCGCGGCCGACAGCACACCGCCGATGGCCCCACCCTGCCAGCCCAGCGCGTGCAGGTACAGCGTGAAGCCGACCACCAGCGCGCCCTGCCCGACGCTGCGCGCGGCGCGCGCGCCCAGCACCAGGCGTACCGCCGGCGGCCATTCGGATTGCCCCATCGCGCAGCCGTGCCGCGCTCAGCGCGCGGCGATGTAGCGCCGCAGCTCGGCGATGATCTCGGGCTTGTCCCAGTCTTCGGGGCCGAGGGTGCGCGCGATCTCGCGCCCTTCGCGGTCGACCAGGATCGTGGTCGGCGTGCCGAGCACGTTCAGCGCGTCGAGCGCATGCGTGGTCGGGTCGACGTAGACCGGCAGGTGATCGATGAAGTTCTCCTGGTAGAAGCTCTTCACCGTGAACACCCCGCCTTTGTCGACCGACAGCGGAAGCACCGCGAAATCCTTGCCGCCGAGCAATTGCTGCAGCTTGTTCAGCGTCGGCATTTCGGCCACGCACGGCGGGCACCAGGTGGCCCAGACGTTGAGCAGCACGACCTTGCCGCGGAACGCGTCGAGCTTGATCGTGTGGCCAGCGCCGTCGAGGAAGGACAGGTCGGGCAGCGCGCGCCGCGTCGGGTACGGCGCGAAGCGGAACCCGGCGGCGTGCGCGGGCAGCGCCGCCAGCGCCGCCAGCAGCAGCGCGCGCCGCGAAAGGGTGGCAGGGCTCGGACTCATCGCATTCCTCGGAAGATTGCGCTCACTGGCCGCCCGGCATGATGCCGGGCGACGGCAGCACGACGAAGGGCGCGGTCGCCGCGTTCGAACGCGCGCCGGCGGCATGCGCCATGGAGCCGTCGAGCGGCGGGTATTGCTGCAGGAAATACGAGGGCTGCGTCGAGCCGCCCGGCGACAGCGACGCGAACCCGGTGCTGGGGTCGATCGGCAGCTGCACGACGTCGGGCGGCACCGCCCACGGCGTGTTGCTGCTGCCCTGCAACGCGGCGCGCATGTAGTCGATCCAGATCGGCAACGCGACCGCGGCGCCCTGCATGCCGTTGCCCAGGCTGCGCGGCTGATCGAAGCCGACCCAGGCGATCGCGACGTGATTGTGGTCGAAGCCGTCGAACCAGGCGTCGCGGAAGCTCGAGGTGGTGCCGGTCTTGCCGGCCAGCTCGTCGCGGCCGAGCACGCGCGCGGCGGCGCCGGTGCCGCGGCGGATCACGTCCTGCATCATCGTCGTCAGCAGGAAGGCGTTGCCGGCGCTGATGATGCGCGGCGCGTCGGCGCTGCCCAGCGCCGGCTGGCTCCAGCGGTACAGCACGCGCCCGCGCGCGTCGGCGACCCGGGTGATCAGATGCGGCTGCACCAGATAGCCGCCGCTGGCGAACACGCTGTAGGCGCGCGCCATCTGCAGCGGCGAGAAACTGCCGGCGCCGAGCACCATCGTCGGGTAGGGCGGGATCTGCTGCAGCGGCAGGCCGAATTGCGAAGCGTGCAGCCGCGCGTACGGCACGCCGACGGCGAGCACGACGCGCACCGCGGCGACGTTGTCCGATTTGGCCAGCGCGGTCGATGCCGGCATGCGCCCCTCGAAGCGACCTTCGTAATTGCGCGGTTGCCACAGCGGCTGGCCCGGCCCCGGATTGATCGACAGCGGCGCGTCGTCGATGATGGTCGACGGCGCCAGTCCCAGCGCGACCGCGGCCGAGTAGATGAAGGGCTTGAAGCTCGACCCGGGCTGGCGATACGCCTGGTTGACGTGGTCGAACTTCTCGTGCGCGAAGTCGAAGCCACCGACCCAGGCCTGCACCGCGCCGGTGCTCGGCTGCATCGACACCAGCGCCGACTGCACTTGCGGCAGCTGCGTGATCTGCCAGTGGCCGTCGAGCTGGCGCAGGCGCACGATCGCGCCGCGCTGCAGGCGCCGCGCCTGCGGCGCGCGCGGGCTCAGCCCGGCGCGGCAGAAGTCCAGCCCGGCGCCCGCCACCGTGATCTGCTCGCCGCTGCGGTTGAGCAACTGCACGCCGCCGGGAGTGACGTCGAGCACGACCGCGGCGTGCAGTCCGCCGACCACCGGTCGGTTCTTCAACGCGGCGCGCACCGCGGCGGCGTCGTCGATCGCGACATGGCCTTCGGGGCCGCGCCAGCCGCCGCGACGGTCATAGGAGATCACGCCGGCGCGCACCGCGGCGGTGGCCGCGTTCTGGTCGCGGTCGAGCAACGTCGTCGTCACGCGGTAGCCGTCGGTATAGGCCGATTCGCCGAAACGCGCGACCATGATGCGGCGCACCGTCTCGGCGGCGAAGTCGGCCTGCACCGAGTAATGCAGCACGCCCTGGCCCGACGCCACGTTCAAGGGGGCGGCCAGCGCCTGCTCGTACTGCGCCCGGGTGATGTCGCCGAGCGCGAGCATGCGCCCGAGCACGTAGTGCTGGCGCCACACCGCCAGCTTCAGGTTGGTCTGCGGGTTGTACGCCGACGGCGCCTGCGGCAGGCCGGCGAGCACCGCGAACTGGGCCAGGCTGAGCTCGGTCACCGGCTTGCCGAAGTAGACCTGGGCCGCCGCGGCGAAGCCGTAGGCGCGCTGGCCGAGGTAGACCTGGTTGATGTAGCGGTCGAAGATCTGTTCCTTGCTCAGCGTGTTCTCGATCTTGTACGCGAGCAGGGTTTCGACCAGTTTGCGCAGCGGCGTCTTTTCCGGCGACAGGTAGAAGTCGCGCGCGACCTGCATCGTCAGCGTCGACGCCCCCTGCACCGCACCGCCGGCGCCGAAGTCGGCCAGCGCGGCGCGCGCGACGCCGGCGAAATCGATCGCGCCATGTTCGAAGAAACGCGAATCCTCGGCCGCCAGCACCGCCTGCTTGAGCTGCAGCGGAACCTTGTCGTAGGGAATCACCGCGCGACGCTGCACGCCGAACTCGCCGATCAGCGTGCCCTGCGCGGTATAGATGCGCAGCGGCAGGTCCGGGCGATAGTCGGTGACCTCGTTGAGGTCGGGCAGGCGCGGCCACAGCAGCACCGCGCCATACGCCAGCAGCAGCAGCCCGGCCGCGCCGAGCAGCACCAGGCCGAGCAGCACCGCCGGCCAGCGCCGCGGCCCCGCGGCGGCGCGCTTGCGCGGCGCGGGTTTGCCGGCGCCAGGGGGCTTCTTCGGCGCGCCGCCTGCGCCCTTGCCGGGCTCGAGAGTCGGTTCAGTCATGACAGCCGCGCATGATAGCCGCGGCGCGCCAGGATTTCAGCGCACGACCGGCGGCGGCATATTGGGAGGCGGCGGCGCGTAGCGCGGCGCGGCGTAGCCCGGCACCTGGGCGCCCTGCGAGTACATGCATTGCTCGTAGGCGATGTTGTAGGCGCGCTGCGCGCTGTACTGGCTGTCGCTGTACGTTCCCGCGCCGCCTGCCGAGCCGGCCAGCATGCCGACGCCGGCGCCAACCCCGGCGCCCTGGCTGTTGCCGCCGATCAGCGCTCCGGCGGCGGCGCCGATCAGCGCGCCGCCGACGCCCGACGCCAGCGCCGAATTGGTCGCTCCCTGCTGATAGCCGGCGACCTGCTGCGCGGCGTAGGCGCGGCACTGCGCATCGATCGCCTGGAAGCGATCGAAGGGCATGCCCGGCGCCGGCATCACGCGCACCGTCGGGCCCATCGGCGCGCTGGCGCAGCCGCCAAGCAGCAGCGCGCCCAGCACGGACCATGCAAAACAAGGCTTGCACTTCAACATCATCGATTCTCCTGTAGTCGGCTCGGCACCGGGTTCAGCGTGCGTCCGGCGGCACCGCTTGCGCCGGCACCGTGGTCCAGCCGCCCGGGCACGAAGGCACCTGCGGGTAGTAGCCGGCCGGGTTGTTGCAGTAATACCAGAACGCCTGCGGCGGCGGGCCCGGCGGCGCGGGCGTCACCGCGACCGGCGGCGACTGCACGATCACCGGTGGCGCCGCGTACCAGCCCGGCCCCCAGGCCGGACCGTAATAAGGGTAGGGGTAAGAAGGGTAGGCGTAGGGATAGGCGTAGGGATAAGGCACGCCGATGCCTATGCTCCAGTGCACATGGGCCTGCGCCGCGCCGGCACTGCCCAGCGCCAGCGCGACCGCCAGCAGCAGCGATCTTGCTTTCATCACGGTCGTCCTCGTCAATCGAACAGCTTAGCGCGCGGCGCCGGATTTCGCCGCCGGCGGCGCGCAAGCAACGCGCGTGAGCGCAGCGTCAATGCCCGCCGCGTTCGTCGCGCGGAGCGCCGTGCTGGTCGCGATGCGGCTCGCCGCGCTGGTCGCGGTTTGGCTCCCGATGCTGCTCCCGATACTGTTCGCGGTTCGGCTCGTGCTGCCAAGGCTGCCCTTGCGGCCCACGCTGCGGGCCCCGCTGCCACTGCGGCTGCGGCGCGGCGCGGAAATGACGCCAGCGCGCGTCGTCGGCGTGGCGCCGCGCCTCGTCCTGGTAGCGCCCCCAGTCACGCGCCTCGAAGCGGCGCAGATGCTCGGGCGGGCGCGCCATGCGCCGCCACGGCCCACCGTAGTGCGGCCCGCTGTACCAGTTGCCGCCGTACAGGTAGTAGTAGACACCACCCAAATAGAAAATCGGCTGCTCGACGCCGAGCGCGACGTACACGCCCAGCGCCGGCATCCAGATCATCGACGGCGGCGCCGGGGCGTACACCGGAGGCGCGGCATAGACCGGTGGCGGCGTACCGATGCTGAACTGGATGCTCACCGGCGGCCCGTCGGCGTGCGCCGTCGCGCTCAGCGCGAACAGCGCGGCGATCATCGAACCCTGCCATGTCTTCATCGTTTGCTCCGTGTGGTTGCCGGCGCCGCGCCGCGACGCCTCCCCCGGATTCCGGCGACGCCTTCGACGGGCGCCTGCTGCTTGCGACCCATTATCGGCGCGCGCTATTGCCGGATTGTTGCGCACATGAGTTGAAATTACGCGCTTCGGCGGTAAAGCGCCAGTCGGCACGCATCCACCGCGGCGCGCCCGGTCAAAACCGCCGCCACCACGGCGTGAAATCCGTCGGCTACCGGTCTAGACTGCACCCCATGCACAAGACCCCCGAACCCGCGAGCGAACCCGTCAGCGCCGAGCAGGCCGAGGAGGCGGTGCGCACGCTGCTGCGCTGGGCCGGCGACGATCCGGCGCGCGAGGGCCTGCGCGACACGCCGCGCCGCGTCGCCCGCGCCTACCGCCAGTGGTTCGCCGGCTATGCGCAGGACCCGACCGAGTTCCTGCAGCGCACTTTCGAGGAAGTCGCCGGCTACGACGAGATCATCGTGCTGCGCCAGATTCCCTTCGAGAGCCATTGCGAGCACCACATGGCGTCGATCATCGGCCATGTCCACGTCGGCTACCTGCCGCGTCACCGCGTGGTCGGCATCAGCAAGCTGGCGCGTGTGGTCGACGCCTATGCGAAGCGCCTGCAGGTGCAGGAGAAGCTGACCGCGCAAATCGCGCAGTGCATCCACGACACGCTGCAGCCGCAGGGCGTCGGCGTCGTCGTCGAGGCCACGCACGCCTGCATGACCACGCGCGGCGTGCACAAACACGGCGTCAGCATGGTCACCAGCACGCTGCTGGGCAGCTTCCGTGAAGACGCGCGCACGCGCGACGAATTCATGCGCCTGATCCGGCTTTGAGCACCCTCAGGGCCCGGCGATTGCTTGAGCGCGCCGCTCAGGGCTGGGTCGCGGCCAGCACTTCGGGCAGGTCGGTCAGGCCCTGCAGCACCTTGTCGATGCCGTCCTGACGCAGCGTGGCCATGCCGCGCGACTGGCCCAGCGTGACCAGTTCGCGCATCGGCGCGCGATGGCGCACCAGTTCGCGCAAGGCGTCGTCGGCCAGCAGCAGTTCGTGCACCCCCAGCCGGCCGTGGTAGCCGCTGCCCTCGCACTGCGCGCAGGCGCCGCGGCGCCACTGCCACAGCCGGCCGTCGGCGTCGCCGTGGCGCGCGCGCCACTGCTCGACGACGCCGCTGCCGCCGTGCAGTTCGGCCAACTGGCGCAATGTGGCGTCGTCCATCGGCAGGCGCTGGCGGCAATGCGGGCACAGGCGGCGCACCAGGCGCTGCGCCAGCACCGCCAGCAGCGTGTCGGAGAAGGTGAACGGATCCAGGCCGATCTCGAGCAGCCGCGTGATGCTCTCGGCCGCGGAATTGGTGTGCAGCGTCGACATCACCAGATGGCCGGTCAGCGCGGCCTCGATCGCGATGCGCGCGGTTTCCTCGTCGCGCATTTCGCCGATCATGATGATGTCGGGGTCGGCGCGCAGGAAGGTGCGCATCGCCGCAGCGAAAGTCCAGCCGATGCGGCTGTTGACTTGCACCTGGCGCAGCCCCGGCTGGGTGATCTCGACCGGATCCTCGGCGGTCCAGATCTTGCGCCGGCCGTCGTTGAGCTCGCGCATCACCGAGTGCAGCGTCGTCGTCTTGCCGCTGCCGGTCGGCCCGCAGATCAGGATCAGGCCGTAGGGGCGGTGGATCACCTCGCGCAGCCCGCTCAGCGTGGCGCCGCCGAGGTCGATCGCGTCGAGCGCGCGCGGGCGCATGCCGCCGAGCAATCGCAGCACGACGTCCTCGAGGCCGTGCACGGTGGGCACGGTGACCATGCGCAGCTCCACATGGGCGCCGCCGAAACGCGCGAAATCGATCTTGCCGTCCTGCGGCTTGCGGTGCTCGGCGATGTCGAGATCGGCCATGATCTTCAAGCGCGACACCAGCGCGTAACCGTAGCGCGACGGCAGCTCGAGCAGGTCGCGCAGCTCGCCGTCGATGCGAAGCCTGACCTTGACCGACTGCGGCGCCTCGGCGGCCTCGATGTGGATGTCCGACGCGCGCTGTTCGATCGCCTGCGCGATGATCCGGTGCACCAGCTGCACCAGCACGCTGTCGGATTCAGCGGCCAGTTCGACGCCGGGCTCGGTGCTGCGGGTGTCGTGTGCGGCCAGCTCGGCGGCGATCTCGTCGAGCGTGCGGTGCGCCGCCTGGGGCGGGGCCGCC
>JAKAHP010000111.1 GCA_021825505.1 Pseudomonadota bacterium | reverse complement strand
CGCCAGGCCGATGCACGCATGCAGCGCGCCTACGCGCTGGGCGAGGCCAGCCTGGCCGACGCACTGGTGCAGCGGCGCGAGCTGCTGCGCACGCTGGGCGATGCGCTGGCGGCGCGCTTCGAGGCGGCGCACGCCGATGCGGCGCTGCAGCTCGACGCCGGCGTGTTGTGGCCGGCGCCCGCACGCTGACGCGCGGCGGGTCGCGAGGCGCGTCGAGCACGCGTCTCGCGACCTTGGAATAATGCGCCGATGACCGAAGGTTCCGCACATCACAAGATCGACCCATCGACGCTGCTGTTGCTCGTGCTGCCGCCGTTGCTCTGGGCGGGCAACGCCGTGGTCGGCAGGATGATGGTCGGATCGCTCGCGCCGCTCGAGCTCAGTTTCTGGCGCTGGTGCGTCGCGCTGCTGGCGGCGCTGCCGTTCACCGGCGCCGCGCTGTGGCGCGCCCGCGCGCGGCTGTGGCAGCAACGCGGCGCGCTGGCCCGCATGGGGCTGCTCGGCATCGCCTGCTACAACTCGCTGCAGTACGTCGCGCTGCACACGACGACGCCCTTGAACGTGGCGCTGATCAGCTCGGCCGGCCCGGTATTCATCGTGCTGATCGGCGCTCTGTTCTACCGCGAGCGCGTCGGCGTCGACGCCTTGCTCGGCGCCGCGTTGTCGGCGGTCGGCGTGATCGTCGTCGTCACCCAGGGCGAGCTGATGCATCTGGCGCAGTTGCACTTGGCGGTCGGCGACTTCGTGATGCTGCTGGCAGTGCTGCTGTGGGGTTTCTATACCTGGGAGCTGCGCCGCCATCCGCTCGGGCTGCCGCCGCTGGTGGGCCTGAGCGCGCAGATGGCGGTGGGCACCGTGATCATCGCGCCGTTCGCGCTGTGGGCGCGCTATGCCCTTGGCGAAGTCTCGCACTGGGCGCCGCCGGGCGTTGCCGCGGTGCTGTACGTGGCGCTGGCCGCGTCGCTGCTGGCCTACGTCTGCTGGGGCGAGGCGGTGGCGCGCACCGGCGCGCAGATTCCGGTGTATTTCGCGAACCTGTTGCCGGTGTTCGTCGCCTTGCTGTCGTTCATGTTCCTGCATGAAGGCATCAGGCCCTACCACGTCGGCGGTGCCGTGCTGATTTTCGGCGGCATCCATGTGGCGCTGCGCGGGCGCGCGCGCGTAGGAGCCCGGCGATGATCGACCTTGCGCATGGCGCGCTGCTGCTGGGGGCCGCGTTTGGCGGCGCGGCGCTCAACGCGGTGGCCGGCGGCGGCAGCTTCCTGACCCTGCCGGCCCTGCTGTGGATCGGCGTGCCGGCGGTGGCGGCCAACGCTACCGGGACCGCGGCGCTGCTGCCGGGCTATCTGGCCAGCGTGTGGGGCTTCCGCGCCGAGCTGGGGGCGCCGCGCGCTTTGGGCATGCGCGCCTTGCTGGCGGCGTGCGTGCTCGGCGGCGGTGTCGGGGCCTTGTTGCTGGTGTCGACCAGCAACGCCGGATTCCGCGCGCTGGTGCCGTGGCTGCTGCTGTTCGCCACCGCGCTGTTCGCACTCGGCCCGGCGCTGCTGCGACGGCTCGGGCGCCACGAGCATCACGTCGCGCCGCCGGCGCTGGCGGCGCTGGGCATGTTTCTCGTCAGCGTTTACGGGGGGTATTTCAACGGCGGCCTCGGCGTGCTGCTGCTGGCGCTGTTCGGGCTGATCGGCGAGACCGATCTGAACCGCATGAATGCCCTGAAGAACCTGGCGTCGGCGGTGCTGACGGTGTTCGCGCTGGGCATCTACGCCGCGGCCGGCAGCGTGCACTGGGCGCTGGCCGCGCTGATGCTGCCGGCGGTGCTGCTCGGCGGCTGGGCCGGGGCGCGTGCGGCGCGGCGCGTGCCCGCAGCCGTGATGCGCTGGGCCATCGTCGCGATCGGGCTGGCGATGGCAGTGATGTTCATGCGCTAGCCACGACCGCGCTGCCCAGGTCGAGCACCGCCAGCGCGTAGAACGCCGAGTGGTTGTAGCGCGTCAGCACGTAGAAGTTGGCCGTGCCCAGCCGCCAGCTCGGGGCGTCGGCGCCGTTGGGCAGTTGCAGCAGGGAAAGCAGGCCGGGGTAGGCGCCTGCAGCCGCGTCAAGCTTGAGCCCGGCCGCGCGCAATTGCGCGGCGCTGAAGCTGGGCACGATGTCGGGGGCGAGCAGGCGCTGCAGCGTCGCCGCGTCGAGCGCGGGCGGCTCGGCCAGCGCGAAGCTGCACGGCTGGCCCGGGGTCCAGCCGTGGCCGGCGAGGAAATTGCCGATGCTCAGGATCGCGTCGGCGGGGCGAGCGCTGAGGTCGACCGCAGCGCCGCGGCGCGAGCTCATGCCCCAGCGCAGGATGCTCTCGGGCATGAACTGCGCCAGCCCGATGGCGCCGGCATAGGAGCCGAGCACCGTGTCGGTGTCGCGCCCGCCGGCGCGACACCAGCGCAGGAAGTCGCCGAGTTGCGCGGCGAAGAAGGCGCTGCGATCGGTCGGAGCCGCTGCCGGCCAGTCCAGCGCCAGTGTGGTCAGCGCGTCGAGCACACGGAAGTTCCCCATGAAACGGCCGTAATACGTCTCGACCCCGAGAATGCCCAGCAGCACCGCGACCGGCACGCCGAAGCGCGCGTGCGCGCGCCGTAGCCAGCGCGCGTGGCGGTGTGCGAATTCGACCCCGGCGGCGATGCGCGACGGGTCGACGAAGTGTTCGCGGTACAGCGACCAGTTCTTCTGCATCGGCTTGCCTGGCAGCATCAGCTGGACCACCCGCGGGTTGAAGCGCGCCTGCGCCAGTTGCGCGGCGACCCAGGGTTCGGGCAGCGCATTGGCGCGCGCCAGCGCGGCGGCCAGCGCCGCGGTGCGTGGCTGCGCGGCGTAGCTCGACTCTTGCGGCGCCGGCAGGGTGGCGACCGCGGAGGCGGCGGCAGAGGTGGCAGAGGCAGAGGCGGCGGAGGCCGGCACGGTGGCGGCGCGTGCGCGCAGCGCCGGCAGCAGCGCGGGCAGGCTGGCACACAGTAACGCGCGTCGGAACGGGTCTTGCTTGGGCTTTCGGCGATTCATGCGATTCAGTGTAGCCAGACGGCGCCGCAGCGCGGTGCAGCGCCGGCGCCGACGCGTGATCGCAGGCTTGAAGCGGCGTCAAACCACCGGCAGTGCGTCGGAAGTTCGGTGCCGCACTTGTCAAAAATCCGTCGAACGGGCCAGCCCGACATCATGTCCGATCCATTCTCCTTGTATTCGCTGTTGCGTGTCAGCGCTGCGCTGGCGCTCACCCTAGGCATTCTGGTGCTGGGCTTGCGCGCGCTCAAGCGGGTGCGCCCGAGCGGCTCGAGCGGCCCGCTGCGACTGGTCGCCAGCCTCGCGCTGTCGCCGCGGGAACGACTTTTGCTTGTCCAGGTCGGCAAGCAGCAGCTGCTGCTCGGTTCCAGCCCGCAGGGCTTGCGCCGGCTGCATCTGCTGCCCGAAGCGATCGAGGAGGTCGCGACGCCGCCCGACGCGTTTTCCACGTGGCTGCGTCGCGCCACCACGGCGCGCGCCCACGACGAACGCCCAGAATGAAGACAGCCCGTTTCCGCATCGCCGCGCTGCTGCTGCCCCTGCTGCTGGCCCCGCTGTGGGCGCACGCGCAGGGGCTGCCGGCGTTCACCAGCACGCCGGCGGCGGGCGGCGGCTCGACCTACACCTTGAGCCTGCAGACCTTGCTGTTCATGACGGTGCTGGTGTTCCTGCCGGCGCTGTTGCTGATGATGACCGCGTTCACGCGCATCGTGATCGTGCTGTCGCTGCTCAAGCAGGCGCTGGGCACGACCTCGGTGCCGCCGTCGCAGGTGATTGTCGGGCTTTCGCTGTTCCTGACCTTCTTCGTGATGAGCCCGGTGCTGAACCAGGTCAACCAGGTCGCGCTGCAGCCCCTGATGGACAACCGCATCAGCGTCGGGCAGGCGATCGACGCCGGCTCGACCCCCTTGCAGGGTTTCATGTTGCGGCAGACGCGGCAGGACGATCTGGCACTGTTCCTGCGCCTGGCCGGGATGAAGAACCCGGCCACACCGGCGGCTACGCCGATGCGCGTGCTGATTCCGGCGTTCGTCACCTCGGAGCTGAAGACCGCGTTCCAGATCGGTTTCGTGATCTTCATCCCGTTCCTGATCATCGACATGGTGGTGGCCGCGGTGCTGATGTCGATGGGCATGATGATGCTGTCGCCGGTGACCGTGTCGCTGCCCTTGAAGCTGATGCTGTTCGTCCTCGTCAACGGCTGGGACCTGGTGATCGGCTCGCTGGTGCAGAGCTTCGTGCATTGAAAGGGGAGTGAGCGATGAGTCCGGAAGCGGTGACCACGCTGGCGCAACAGGCGATGTGGACGATGTTCCTGGTGTCGGCGCCCATTCTCGGCGTCGCGCTGGTCGTGGGGCTGTTGATCAGCCTGGTGCAGGCGGCCACCCAGCTCAATGAAATGACCTTGAGTTTCGTGCCCAAGGCGATCGCGATCGGCCTGGCGCTGGTGCTGGCCGGGCCGTGGATGCTGCACGTGCTGATGGACTTCACGACGCGGCTGATCACGAGCATCCCGCAATTGCTGCAATCATGATCGACGTCACCACGCTGCAGCTCGAAAGCTGGATCGGGGCCTTCTTCTGGCCCTTCCTGCGCGTGCTCGGCGTGCTCGCGGTGGCGCCGCTGTTCGGCGCCACGGAAATCCCGGTGCAGGTGCGCGTCGGCCTGGCGGTGGTGATCGCGGTGGCGCTGGCGCCGGCGCTGGGCACGATGCCGCCGGTCGACCTGGGCAGCGCGCTGGGCTTGACGCTGGTCGTGCAGCAGTTGCTCGTCGGCCTGGTGATCGGCATGTCGATGGCGCTGGTGCTGAGCACGGTGCAGATCGCCGGCAGCATCATCGGCCTGCAGATGGGCTTGAGCTTCTCGACCCTGTTCGACCCGGTGCAGGGGGTCGAGGTGACCAGCCTGGCCAGTTTCCTGAACATGCTGACGGTGTTGCTGTTCGTCGCGCTCAACGGCCATCTGATGCTGCTCGGGGTGCTGGCGCGCAGCTTCACGCTGGTGCCGGTCGGGCCACACCTGGGGCTGGCCGCGGCGAGCTGGCGCGACCTCGCGCTTGAAGGCTCGGCGCTGTTCAGCCTCGGGCTGGCCCTGTCGGCGCCGGCGCTGGGTGTGGTGCTGATCGCCAACATCGGCCTGGGCGTGCTGACGCGGCTGGCGCCGCAGCTCAATATGTTCGCGATCGGCTTCGCGCTGTTCTTCGCGCTGGGCTTTTTCGCGCTGTACCTGCTGCTGCCGATGCTGCAGGTGATCGTGCGCCATCTGGTCGAGATGGGGCTGGAATTGTCGACGCGGCTGCTGGCCGCGCAAGCGGGCTGACGCGATGGCCGACGACTCCGCCCAGGACAAGGAATTACCGGCCTCAGCCAAGCGCCGCCAGCAGGCGCGCGACAAAGGCCAGGTCACGCGTTCGCGCGACCTCGGCTCGGTGCTGCTGCTGGTGGGCAGCGCGCTGGCGCTGTACTACGGCGGCGGCTGGCTGTTCGGCCGCGCGCAGGGCCTGATGGAGCTGGCCTTGCGGGTCCCGCCGGCCGTTGCCGGCGACCCGGCGCAGGCGCTGCTGCTGGCCGGACACGTGGTCGAGGCCGGCCTGTGGCTGCTGGCGCCGCTGCTGCTGCTGAACCTGCTGCTGAGCATCGGCGGCGGGCTTGCGCTCGGCGGCTGGGTGTTCAGCGTCGAGGCGCTGATGCCCGACTTCAGCCGGCTCGATCCGGTGGCCGGCCTGGGGCGCGTGTTCTCGCTGCACGGCCTGGGCGAGCTGGGCAAGGCGGCGCTGAAGGCGCTGGTGCTGGGCGTGGCCGCGCTGGTCGTGCTGCGCGGCGAGCGCGGCGCCTTGCTGCAGTTGCTGCAGGTCGAGCCGACGCAGGCGCTGGTGCAGATGGGCCTGCTGTGCGTCAAGGCCTTCCTGTGGATGGCGCTGGCCACGGCGCTGATCGCCGCGGTCGACGTGCCGATGCAGATCTTCCAGTTCAACAAGAAACTGAAGATGTCGCGCCAGGACATGAAGGACGAAATGCGCGAGAGCGAGGGCAGTCCCGAAGTCAAGCAGCGCCTGCGCGCGCTGCAGCGCGAGCGCGCGCGCCGGCGCATGATGGCCGCCGTGCCCAAGGCCGACGTGGTCGTCACCAACCCGACCCACTACGCGGTCGCGCTGGGCTACCAGGAGGGTCGCAACAGCGCGCCGGTGGTGCTGGCGATGGGCGCCGACGCGGTGGCCGCGCGTATCCGCGAAGTCGCCGCCGAGCATGGCGTGCCGCTGGTGGAGGCGCCGCCGCTGGCGCGTGCGCTGTACCGCTACGCCGAGCTCGAGCGCGAGATCCCGGCCACGCTGTACAACGCGGTGGCGCTGCTGCTGGCCTATGTGTACCAGTTGCGCGCATTGCCGGCGGCGCCGGCGCTGCCGCGCGACTGGCCGATCCCCGCTGAACTCGACACGGCGCCCGACGCGTCGGCGCATTGACCATGGCCGCCTCCCTGCCCCTGCCGCCGGCGCTGACGCAACTGCTGCGCCGCGCCGACTGGCGCGTGATCGCCGCGCCGGCGCTGGTCGTGATGATCCTGGCGATGCTGGTCGTGCCGCTGCCGACCTTCGCGCTCGACCTGCTGTTCACCTTCAACATCACGCTGTCGCTGGTCATCCTGCTCGTGACCCTGTACCTGACGCGACCGCTGGACTTCGCCGCGTTCCCCACCGCGATCCTGCTGACCACGCTGCTGCGGCTGTCGCTGAACGTCGCCGCGGCGCGCGTGATCCTGCTGCACGGCCAGCGCGGTGAAGCTGCGGCGGGTCACGTCATCGAGTCGTTCGGTCAGTTCGTGATCGGCGGCAACTACGCTGTCGGTATCACGATTTTCGCGATCCTGGTGGTGATCAATTTCGTCGTGATCACCAAGGGCGCGGGGCGCATCGCCGAGGTCAGCGCGCGCTTCACCCTCGACGCGATGCCGGGCAAGCAGATGGCGATCGACGCCGACCTCAACGCCGGCCTGATCGACCAGGAGGAGGCCAGGCGCCGCCGCAGCGAGATCTCGCAGGAGGCGGACTTCTTCGGGGCGATGGACGGTGCCAGCAAGTTCGTGCGCGGCGACGCGGTGGCGGCGATCCTGATCCTGTTCATCGACTTGATCGGCGGGCTGGTGATCGGTGTGCTGATGCACGGCCTGAGCCTGTCCGACGCGGTGCACAACTACACGCTGCTGTCGCTGGGCGACGCGCTGGTGGCGCAGATTCCGTCGCTGGTGATCTCGATCGCCGCCGGCATCGTCGTCAGCAACGTGTCGACCGGGCAGGACGTCGGGCTGCAGCTGATCGCGCAGCTGTTCCGCCACAAGCACGTGATCGGCATCGCCGCCGGCATCCTCGGTTTCATCGGCCTGGTGCCGGGCATGCCGCACCTGGCCTTCCTGTTCGTCGCCTCGCTGCTCGGTGGTGCGCTGTGGCTGCGCGACCAGCGCGAGCGCCGTGCCGCGGCGGTGCCGCCGCCGGCGCCCGAGGTCGCGGCCGAACCCGAGGAGGTGGGCTGGGAACAGATCGAGCCGATCGACACGCTGGCGCTGGACGTCGGCTACCGGCTGATCGCGTTGGTCGATCGAGCGCAAGGCGGCGAGTTGTTGTCGCGCATTCGCGGCATCCGCAAGAAGTTCGCCCAGGAAATCGGTTTCCTGGTTTCGGCGGTGCACATCCGCGACAACCTCGAGCTGCGCCCGGGCGGCTACCGCATCGCGCTCAAGGGCGTCGAGATCGGCACCGGCGAAGTGTTTCCCGACATGCTGATGGCGATCAACCCGGGTCAGGTCAGCGGCACCCTGCAGGGGCTGCCCGCGGTCGACCCGGCGTTCGGACTGCCGGCGGTGTGGATCCAGCCGGCGCTGCGCGATCAGGCGCAGGCGCAGGGCTACACGGTGGTCGATCCCAGCACCGTGATCGCCACCCATCTGCACCATCTGCTGCAAAGCCACGCCGCCGAGCTGCTCGGCCGCGAGGAGGTCGAGGGCCTGCTCAAGCACCTGGCGACGCGCTCGCCCAAGCTGGTCGAGGACCTGGTGCCCAAGCTGATCTCGACCGACCGCCTGCGCAAGGTGCTGCAGAACCTGCTGGTCGAGGCAGTGCCGATCCGCGACATGCGCAGCATTGCCGAAGTGCTCGCGGAGAACGCCGCGCAGGTGGCCGACACCGACGAGCTGACCGCGCGCGTGCGCCAGGCGCTGGGTGCGTTCATCGTGCAAAGCCTCAGCGGCGGCGGCCGCGAACTGGCCGCCGCGGTGCTCGACCCGCAGCTCGAGCAACTGCTGCTGGCCAGCACGCGCGGCGACGCGGCCGGCGCGCTCGAGCCGGGGTTGGCGCAGCGCCTGCTCGAGCGCGCGCGCGATCTGATGCAGAACATGGAAGCGCAGGGCAGCCACGCGGTGCTGCTGACGGTGGCGCCGCTGCGCCAGTTCCTGGCGCGCCTGCTCGCGCGCAGTGCGCCGCGGCTGCGCGTGCTGTCGTATCCGGAAGTGCCCGACCAGACCCAGGTCAAGATCACCGCCTCGCTCGGAGCCTAAGCCGTGAAGATCAAACGCTACACCGGAAGCAGCACCCGCGAGGTGCTGGCGCGCATCCGCAACGATCTCGGCGCCGATGCGGTGATCCTGTCGAATCGTGAAATCGTCGGCGGCGTCGAATTGATGGCAGCGATCGATTTCGACGCCACGCACCTGCACGCCGAGGCGGCGTCGCCGCGCGAGCAGCCCGCTGCGCCGCCGCCGCGCGAGCGTGCCGCACCGGCGCCGGCTCCGACCCCCGCACCCG
>JAKAHP010000110.1 GCA_021825505.1 Pseudomonadota bacterium | reverse complement strand
CGCCGCCCTTGACCAGCACGCCGCGTCGCGCGCAGCCCGACAGGCCGGACACGATCGCCACCGGCACGGCCAGGATCAGCGGGCACGGCGTGGCCACCACCAGCACCGCGAGCGCGCGCATCAACTCGCCGCTGAGCAGCCACGCGCCGCCGGCCGCGGCCAGCGTCAGCGCGATGAAACCGCCAGCGTAGCGGTCGGCCAGCCGCGCCGCCGGGCTGCGCTCGCGCTGCGCCGCCTGCACCATGCGCACGATGCCGGCGAAGGTGCTGTCGTCGGCGCGCGCCGAGGCGTGCATCTCGAACGCGCCGCCGACGTTGATCACGCCGCTGAGCAGCGCTTCGCCCGCCTGGCGGGTCTGCGGCCGCGCCTCGCCGGTCAGCGCCGATTCGTCGAGCTCGGCGACGCCGTCGAGCACGCCGTCGACCGGAACCACCTCGCCATGCGGCACCAGCAGGCGGTCACCGCGCGCCACCGCGTCGAGTTCGACGACGCGCCATTCGTCGTGCTCGAAACGATGCGCCCGGCGCGGCGCCTGGCGCAGCAGCGCGGTCATCTCGCGCTCGGCGCGGCCCTGCGCGTAACTCTCGAGCGCGCGCCCGCTGGCAAGCATCAGCGCGATCACCGCCGCGGTCAAGGCCTGACCCAGCGCCAGCGCCAGGCCGATCGCGAGCAGCGCCAGCACGTCGACCCCGCCTTCGCGGCGCCACAGGCCGCGCAGCACCGACCCCGCGAGCACCAGCGCGACCGGCAATGCGCCGAGCCACCACGCCGCCTGCGCCAGCTGCGGCCGCGCCGCCGCGTGCAGGACCAGCCCGGCGGGCAGGGTCAGCGCGCACAGTGCGAGCAAGGCGCCGTGCAGGGAACGCAGCAGCCGCCAGCCGGACGGCATCGAATCCACGCGGTCTCCCCCGGCCCCGCGACACGGGCGGGGTCGCCTTGCAGTCTACGCACAAACGCGGCGCCGCGGCTCGGCGCCGCGCGCGGGGTCAGGCGTCGATCGCTCGCGCCAGCTCCTGCAGCGCGCGCAGCACCGCATCCTGCGCCCCGATCAGCTCGGCGCCCAGCGCCTGCGCCTGTGCCTCGCGGCCGTCGCGACTGGCCTGCTGCGCCGCGCGCGCCAGCCGGTGCACCTCGGCGTGGATCGGCTCGACCGCGCCGAATGCCGGCAAGTCGCCGAACAAGTCGCGGCCGTCGCCGTCGTACCAGTGGCCGAGCCGGCACATGTGGTGATCCGGCAGCTCGGAAGCCGTACCCGCAGACCCCGCCGCGCTGGCGGCGAGCACCTGCGCGACGAAGACGCGGTGGTCCTCCTGCGCCGCCTCGAGCAGCAGCCGCGTGGTGCGCACCTGCATGCCGTGCACCTGCCGGCGCAGCGCGTCGGACACCGACTCGACCACCGTGACCTCGCGCCCCGCCTCGTCGCTGGTCAACTCGATGGTGTGGGCGCAATCGCTGATCGCCTGGGTGCCGTTCTCGACCTCGCCGGTGGCGCTCTGCACGCGTCGCGCCAGGTTGCGCACCTCGTCGGCCACCACCGCGAAGCCGCGCCCGGCCTCGCCGGCGCGCGCGGCCTCGATCGCAGCATTCAGCGCGAGCAGGTTGGTCTGGTTGGAAATCTCGCGGATCGACGCCACCACCGCGTTGATCGCGCCGAGGTGCCCGGTCAGCTCGTTGACCGCGCTGCGGTTGCCCGCGACCGTGTCGCCCACGCGCAGCACCGCGGTCGCATTGGCCTGCATCGCGCGCTCGACCTGGCCGGCGGTGACTTCGAGGTCGTGGATCACGTCGCGCATGCGCAGGCCCTGCGCCTCGATCGACTTGGCTGCGGTGATGTCACGCCACGACGCGTGGAACGCCAGCACCTGGCCGGCCTCGTCCTTCACCGCGGCGAAGCGCAAGCCGAAGGTGACCGAACCCACGGTCATCTCCAGCATATGCAGTTGGCTGCGCCCCTCGGCAAGATCGCGCAGGATCACGCGAATGCGCTCCGGATCCTTGTGGAACTGATGGATCGAACGTCCGAACGCCTCGCGCACGTCGGCGCCGCCCAAGGCGCCGTTGAGTCCGGCATGGTGCTGCGCCATCACGTCGCGCGCCGCGCGGTTCATGAAGAAGATCGTGTTCTTCATCGCCGCGTCGGCTTCGGCGAGCATTTCCAGCGAGTCCAGGGGTTCGAGGAACTGCTGGGCGTAATGCAACAGGACAGGGTTCATGGCGTGGGGTTCTGGCTTTACTCGCCAGAACGACACGTTGTCGCGGGTTCTTGAGCTAGCCCGTGCGCGGCCACGCGCGCACCGCCGCCGCCGGCAGTTCGACGCCGACTTCGACGCCCGGCGCCGGCGCATCGGCGTCCCCCCAGGCCCACAGCAAGGCCTCGCCCAGGCGAATGCCGAGCAGGCTGCGTCCGTCGCGTGCCATCCGGTGCTCGACGCGGCCGCGCCAGGCGTCGGCCCCCGCCTGCGGGCCCGCGCGCACCGCGTGCTCGTCGATCAGCCAGTCGACCTGCGTGCCCGGCGCGGCGCCAAGCGGCAGCGCCAACTCGACCCCGGCGGCCGCCCAGCGCGCCCGGCAGCTGCCGTCGCCGTGCTCGCCGGTGACGGTCGCCTCGAAGCGGTTGCGCCGCCCCAGCAGCGCCGCCGCGGCGATCCCGGCCGGCTGCGCCAGCACCTCGGCGGCGCGGCCCTGCTGCACGATGCCGCCGTCGCCGAGCAGCACGACGCGGTCGGCCATCGCCGCCAGCGTGGCGTCATGGGTCGCGGCCAGCGCCGCGATGCCGAGCCGGCGCAGGCGCGCGATCAATTCGGCGGCGACCGTCTCGCGCAGATTGGTGTCGAGCGCCGAGGTCGGCTCGTCGAGCAGCAGCAGCTGCGGCGCGCGCGCCAGTGCGCGCGCCAGTGCCACGCGCTGCTGCTGCCCGCCCGAGAGCTGATCCGGGAAATGCTCGGCGCGGTCGCCCAGCGCAACCGCGTCGAGCAGCTCCAGCGCTTGCGCGCGCCGCGCGCGCAGGCTCCCGCCGAACGCGTAGGCCACGTTCTGCCATGCCCGCCAATGCGGGAACAGCGCATGCCCCTGCGGCATGTAGCCGACCGGCCGGCGCTGCGGCGGCAGGCCGGCCCAGGGCTGCCCGTCGCTGGGCAGCAAGCCGGCCAGGGCCTTGAGCACCGTGCTCTTGCCGGCGCCGCTGGCGCCGAGCAGCACCGTGAAACCGTCGACCTCGAAATCGACGTCCAGCCGGCACGGCTGCGCGATGCACAATTGCACGCGCATCATGTGCGCCGCCGCGCCGCCAGCCCGAGCAGCAGCGGCAAGGGCAGCCCGATGACGAGGAACAGCCACAGCAGCGGATACACCGCCGGCATGCCGACGTCCTCGAGGTTGACCCACAGCTTCACCGGTATGCCGCGCGGGTAGTAGGCCATGATCAGCACGATGCCGAACTCGCCGAGCGCGCGCACCCAGGCCAGCGCGACACCCGCCACCAGCCCGAGCCGCGCCAGCGGCAGCGTCACGCGCATGAAGGTGCGCGCCGGCGACTGCCCCAGGGTCAGCGAGATCTGCTCGAGCTCGCGCGGCACGCCCTCGAACGCGGTGCGCGCGGCGATCACGAAATACGGCGCGCTGCCGTAGACCTGCGCCAGCACGAAGGCCGCCGGCGTGTTGCTCAGGCTCAGGCCCAGCGCCGCGCACGCGCGCCCGATCGTGCTGTAGGGGCCGAAGCTGATCGCCAGCAGCAGGCCCATCGCCAACGGCGGCGTCAGCAAGGGCAGCAGCACCAGCGCCTCGGCCAGCCATTTGCCGCGAAACGACTGCCGCGCCAGCAGCCAGGCCAGCGGTGTGCCGAGCAGCACGACCAGCACCAGCGCGAGCAGCGTGTAGCGCACCGATACCGCGAGTGCGGCCACATCACCGGGCTGCAGCGCCAGCGCGCGCCATGGCGTGGCCAGCAGCAGGCCGGCGAACGGCACGCCCAGCAGCGCCAGCGCGAGCAGCGCGGCGCCCGCGACCCAGCGGCTGCGGCGCGCGTCGGCGGCGCGCTCGCTCAGGCGCGCGGTGGCGACCGAATCGAACGCCGAAAGCGTCATTCGCGTCAGCGCAAGTCGCCGCCGAGCGGCGCGCCGTAACCGTAGGCGTCGAACATCTTCCTGCCCTGCGCTCCCAGCATCAATCGGATGAAGGCCTGCCCGGCGTGCGGATCGGCCGCGTTCTTCAGCAGCGCAGCATAGAACACCAAGGGCTGCGTCGACAGCTGCTGCGCGCGCCCGTCGGCGCCGGTGATCGAGAAATGCACCTTGCCGTACCAGTCACGCTGCATGGCGGGGTCGCTGAGGTTGATTTGCGCCGGCAGCTTGATGTAGGGCAGCTTGTGCGACAGCACCGCGCTCAGGTAACCCGACGACGCGTCGATCTGCCCGCTTTGCAGGCGGCTGAGCAGCGACGGCTCGGCGAAGATCTGGGCCGCGTTGTGCTGGAAGTCGCCCAGCAGTGCCGCGGCCATCCCCGGCTGGTGGTAGTAGTCCTGCGCGAGCAGCATCGTGAACACGATGTTGCGCCCCTGCGGGTCGGTGGTCGGGTCGGTGCGGCCGAAGCGCACGCCGGGGCGGCGCAGCACCTCGTACCACGGCAGGCGGCCGGCGGCGGCGGCGCGGAACGCCGCCGCGTGCGGGCCGTCGGGGCTGTACGCAATCACCATCTGGGTGCTCGCCACCGGCACCGCGACATCGACCAGTCCAGCTTGGCGCAGCACCTCGATCGGGCCCGGCGTGATCGAGACGAACACGTCGGCACGCAGCTTGCGATCGGCCAGCAGATGCGCCAGCGCGTAGGCACCGGCACCTCGCCCCTGGAACTGCACCTGGGCCTCGCGCGCGATCGCCGGCCCCAGCGCGCGGTCCATCACCGCGCCCATCGATCCGGCGTAGGCCACCGCGAGCACCGGCTGCGCGGCAAGCGCCGCCGGCGGCGCGCACAGTGTGAGTGCCGCGCACAGCGCGACGAGGAACTGGGCAAGGGCAAGGCGCGGCATCGTGTCTCCTCGGGTCGGCAAAACGAAAACGGGCTTCAGCTGCGATGCCCTTGGTTGTATCCGACGGAATATAACGCATACTCCACTGCAGCTGCTGTGCGGACTCGACCAGGCCCGCGGCGACGGCGCCGCCAGCCCCCGCCGCCTACAATCGGCGCCTCGCTCGCAGCCTGCCGCGACGCTTCGCGCACGATGAACGCTCCACACCCCTCCCCGCGCCCGCGCACCGGCTTCGCCACGCGCCTCGGCGCCGTGCTGCGCGTCGCCTGCCTGATCGGCCTCGGCCTGCTTGGTTCAGCGCCGCCGGCGAGCGCGGCCGGCGCCGGCACGCAGGCGATCCAGGCGCGCGAGCGCGCCGACGGCCTGCCCGACACACTGCTCGCGCTCACTGCCTCGCGCGCCGGCGCCGCGCATGCGATCTACATGCTGTGGTATGCCGGCGACGCGCATTCGCGCGCGCTGTTCAACTGGTACCGGCTGCATGTCGCCGATCTCGACGCGATCGGCGTCGCGGTGTACTGGATCCCGCTGCCGACCAGCGAAACCGACGTGCCCGACGCCGACTGCCTGGACTCGATCGGCGCGTTCGCACGCTGCAACGCCCCCGACTACCGCGCCGACTCGGGCGACGCGCTCGACACCCTGGTGGGCAACTACAACGCATGGAGTGCATTCGCCGGCGCGCACGGGCTGCGCGGCGTGTGGGCAGCGTGGCCCTCGCCGCGCGGCTGGACCGGCTCGGCCAATGTGCTCGCCGGCCACGACGGCAGCGTCGATGGCGCGGCCACCTTCGGCCTGTATCTGCGCAAGCTCGGCCTCGGCGATCTGCATCCACTGCTCGCCTCGCTGCACACGATCGCCCAGCCCGGAGTCGACGGTGCGCAGCGGCTGTACGTGTTCTGGGACCCCGACTGCGCCTACTGCCATCGCGACTTCCTGACCATCGCCGCCAACGCCGCGGCGATCCACGCCGCCAACCCGGCGCTGGGCATACGCTGGGTGCCGCTGGGCGTGCTGCGCCCGGGGTCGCGCGCGAAGGCGGCGCGCGCGCTGGCCGGCTATGGCGCGATGGCACGCGACGAACGCGGCTACGACGACGCCGACGAAACCGGCGCGCTGTCCGCGGCACCGGGGGTCGACCCGGCGCTGGCGCGCGAGGAAAGCGAGAACCGCCTGGCCTGGGCTGCGCTGACCGGCGGCGGCGGCACACCGAGCTATCTGTGGACCGGGCACGGCGCGATGCGCCTGACCCCCGGCAGCCCCGACGACATCCTGCACTTTCTCGCCGCGCTGCACTGAGCTGAGCGCGAGCGCCGGCCTGCGCGCGCTCAGCGCAGGCGCTGGCCGGCGCGCAACACGACGATCTCGCCGGGGTCGAGCGCGACCCAGTGCCCCGCGCCCAGCGGCACGCTGGCGACCATCGCCAGCGGATGCTCGTGCGCAGCCTCCCGGGTACTCACATGCAGCCCGTCGGCGCGGCGCTCGTGCGCGTTCGAGGCGCCGCGCAGCAGCAGGTGCAGGCCCGGCGGTCGCACCTCGTCGTCGGCCTGGCGGCGCCGATCGGCGTGCGCGAACAGCAGTTCACCGTCGCTGTAGAGGAAATTGGCCGGGCCGTAGCTGCGCATCGTCGCGGCGAACGCCGTCACCGCCTCGCAGCGCGCCTGCAGCGTCGGCGGCTGCGCGTCATGCCACAGCGGCGCCAGCGCACGCAGCAACTGGCAGAACACGTGCTCGGAATCGGTCTGCCCGATCGGCCAGGCGCAGCCCGGGCCCAGCTTCCACTGCGCGCGCGCATCGGGCAGGTCGCCGTTGTGCGCGAACACATGGCGCCGCCCAGCCATCTCGTGACTGAACGGCTGCGTGTTGGCCAGCGCCACCGGGCCGCGCGAGGCGCGGCGCACATGCGAGATCACCAGCCGGCTGTGGAACTCGTGATCCTCGAGCACCTGCACGAACGCACTGCGCGTGGCCGCGACCGGCTCGCGCAGCACATGCGCGTCGAGCCCGTCGAAATACGCGGCGCCCCAGCCGTCGGGGTTGCCGCCATGGCGCGGCGCGCCGTGCGTGGCGAATTCGGCGAAGCGCAGGCGCACCCGCGCCGGCTCCGAACTGCTGACCGCGAACAGTTCACACATGGTTCCTGCCTCCCCGGGGGGTACATCGCGACGGCCCCGCGTCCGATCTTAGTCGCGCCATTCATTCGTTGAATCGCTAGAATGTTCGAATGAATTCACGTCAACTGAAAGATGGTCTGTACGCCCAGGTCGCGCGCATAGGCGCCGCCCTGGCCAGCCCGAAGCGGCTCGAGCTCGTCGAACTGCTCGCACAAGGCGAGAAGTCGGTCGACGAGCTGGCGCGCGCCGCCGGCATCGACATCAAGCTCGCCAGCGCGCACCTGCGCACGCTGCGCGGCGTGCAGCTGGTCGACGCGCGGCGCGACGGCAAGCGTCAGGTCTACCGGCTCAGCGGCGACGACGTCCCGGCGCTGTGGGTCGGCCTGCGCACCCTGGCCACCGCGCACCTGGCCGAACTGCAGTTGGCGCTGCAGCGCAAGGTCGCCGCGTCGACGCCGGCCACGCCCGAGAGCGCAGCGTCGCTGCTGGCCAAGCTGCAGCGCGGCGAGGTCGTGCTGATCGACGTGCGACCGCACGGCGAGTACCGCGCCGCGCACCTGCCCGGCGCGCGCTCGATGCCCCTGGACGAGCTCGAGGCGCGCATCCGCGAGCTGCCGCGCGAGCGCGACATCGTCGCCTACTGCCGCGGGCCGTTCTGCGTGATGTCCGACGCCGCGGTCAGCCTGCTGACGCGCCACGGCCTGCACGCGCGTGCACACCCGGACGGCGTCGCCGAGTGGCGCGCCGCCGGGCTGCCGCTGGAGGCGCTCGGCGATGCCGCATGAACGCGGCGCGTCGCGCGGCACGCTGAACCCGGCGCCCCAGGCCTACGCCCAGGGCCTGCGTGCGAATCTGTCGCTGTTCGTCTGGCAGGCGCAGCAGGTGTTCCTCGTCGGCCTGCTGCTGGGCAGCGAGCGCACCGTGCTGCCCCTGCTGGCGGCACGCGATTTCGGCGTGGCGCCTTCGTCCTTCCTGTACCTGCTGTCGTTCGTCATCGTGTTCGGCCTGGTCAAGGGCGCGCTGAACTTCGTCGCCGGCCGCCTGTCCGAGCGCGTCGGGCGCAAGACCGTGCTGGTGCTGGGCTGGTGCGCGGCGCTGCCGGTTCCCTGGCTGATCGCATTCGCGTCGTCGTGGTGGTGGATCGTCGCGGCCAATCTGTTTCTCGGCATCAACCAGGGCTTCGCCTGGAGCATGACGGTGACCAGCAAGATCGACATCACGCGCGCCGAGCAGCGCGGCCTGGCCACCGGCATCAACGAATTCGCCGGCTACGCGGCGGTCGGTCTGGCCGGCCTGGCCACCGCCTGGCTGGCGCAGCGCTATGGCGCGCGGCCCGCGCTGTTCGGCTTCGCCGGTGCCACGATCGTGCTCGCGCTCGGTACCGCGCTGCTGTTCGTGCGCGAGACCCTGCCCTGGGCTCATGCCGAGCGCCAGCGCCGGGCCGCGCAGACCGGCGCCACCGGGCGGCTGGACCACGCCGACGACCTGCCCGAGCAACCGACGTCGCGCCAGGTGTTCGCCTTCGTGTCGTGGCGCCAGCCGACCTTCGCCGCGCTGTGCCAGGCCGGCGTCGCCAACAAGGTGGCCGACACCTTGCTGTGGGTGCTGTTTCCGCTGTTCCTGCACGCGCGCGGCATGAGCCTGGTGCAGGTCGGCACGGTGACCGGCGCCTACGGCCTGAGCTGGGGTGCCTCGCAGCTGTGGACCGGGCCGCTGTCCGACCGCATCGGGCGCAAGCCGCCGGTGATCGGC
>JAKAHP010000109.1 GCA_021825505.1 Pseudomonadota bacterium | reverse complement strand
CGCCCTCCGGGAGCAAGCGCGCGCGTCAGAACGTCAAACTCAACGCCGCCAACTCGGCGATGCGTTCGCGTTTCCGCACCGCGCTCAAGTCGGTGCGCAAGGCGATTGCCGGTGGCGACAAGGCCGCTGCGCAGGAGGCCTTCAAGGCCGCCACCCCGGTGCTCGACTCGATCGCGCGCAAGGGCCTGTTCCACCCGAACAAGGCCGCGCGCGACAAGAGCCGTCTCAGCGCCGCGGTCAAGGCGATGGGCGCCTGACGGCGTCCCGAGTGCCCGAGCCCGCCGCGAGGCGGGCTTTTTCACTTATTACGCCCGCAAGTCCTGGCTGCGCCCAGACTGCCCCGCCGAGGGGGCAAGTAATCTAGGGGCGGCTGGTCCGTTACCTGAGAGCTGGGAGGATGTCGATGTCCGCACACTTGATGAGCACCTACAACCGTCTGCCGGTCGCGTTCAGCCACGGGCAGGGCGCCTGGCTGTGGGACGTCGACGGCCGGCGCTACCTCGACGCGCTCTCCGGCATCGCGGTCAACACGGTCGGCCACGCGCATCCGCGGCTGGTCGCCGCGCTGCGCGACCAGGTGGGGCGGCTGATGCACACCTCGAACCTGTACCGCATTCCGCTGCAGGAACAGCTCGCCGAGCGGCTGTGCGCGCTTTCCGGCGCCGACGCCGCGTTCTTCTGCAATTCGGGGCTCGAGGCCAACGAGGCCGCAATCAAGCTCGCGCGCCTGCACGGCCACCGGCGCGGCGTCGAGCGGCCGCGCATCGTCGTGTTCGACGACGCCTTCCACGGCCGCTCGCTGGCGACGCTGTCGGCCACCGGCAATCCGAAGGTGCAAAAGGGCTTCGAGCCGCTGGTCGAGGGCTTCGTGCGCCTGCCCTTGAACGACGCCGACGCGCTGCGCGCCGCCAGCGCCGACGCCGACATCGTCGCCGTGCTGGTCGAGGCGATCCAGGGCGAAGGCGGCATCCGCCCGGTGCAGGCCGAATACTTCAGGCTGCTGCGCCGCGTGTGCGACGAGCGCGGCTGGCTGCTGATCATCGACGAAGTGCAGTGCGGCACCGGGCGCACCGGGCGCTGGTTCGCCCACCAATGGGCCGAGGTGCGCCCCGACGCTGTCGCGCTGGCCAAGGGGCTGGCGTCCGGCGTGCCGATCGGCGCGCTGCTGGGCTGGGGCGCCGCGGCCGCGCTGTTCGGCCCCGGCCAGCACGGCACGACCTTTGGCGGCAACCCGCTGGCGTGCCGTGCGGCGCTGGAGACGCTGGCCATCGTCGACGACGAGGGCCTGCTCGACAACGCGCGGCGCGTCGGCGGCTGGATGCTCGAGCAGTTGCGCCAGCAACTCGGCGCGCTGTCCGCGGTGCTCGACGTGCGCGGCAGCGGGCTGATGCTCGGCATCGAGCTCGACCGCGACTGCGGCGCGCTGGTCGGCCAGGCGCTGCAGGCAGGGCTGCTGATCAACGTCACCCACGACCGCGTGGTGCGCCTGCTGCCGCCGCTGATCCTGCGCCAGGAGGAAGCCGAGGAACTGGTGGCGCGGCTGGTGCCGCTGATCCAGCGCTTCGTTGCCGCCTGATATTCCCGAGCCGGAGCCCGAACGCCATGACGTCACCTCGCCACTACCTGCAGTTCACCGACCTCGACCGCGACGAGTACGCCTACCTGTTTCGTCGCACCGCGCTGATCAAGCGCAAGTTCAAGCGCTACGAACTGCATCAGCCGCTGGTCGACCGCACGCTGGCGATGATTTTCGAGAAGCATTCGACTCGCACCCGGCTGAGCTTCGAAGCCGGCATGCACCAGCTCGGCGGCGCCGCGATCTACATCAACACGCGCGATTCGCAGCTCGGTCGCGGCGAACCGATCGAGGACGCCGCGCAGGTGTTCTCGCGCATGGTCGACCTGGTGATGATCCGCACCTACGGGCAGGACATCGTCGAGCGCTTCGCGGCGAACTCGAGGGTGCCGGTGATCAACGGCCTGACCAACGAGTTCCACCCCTGCCAGGTGCTGGCCGACGTGTTCACCTACATCGAACATCGCGGCGACATCGCGGGACGTACGGTCACGTGGATCGGCGACGCCAACAACATGCTCTACACCTGGCTGCAGGCCGCGGCGATTCTTGATTTCCGCGTGCATTTCAGCGGCCCGCCCGGCTACCGCGTCGACCCGCAGCGCGCCGGCTACCCGCTGAGCGCGGCGCAGGCCGCGGCGCTGCGCAGTTTCGACGATCCGCGCGAAGCCTGTGCCGGCGCGCATCTGGTGACCACCGATGTGTGGACCAGCATGGGCTACGAGGCCGAGAACGCGGCGCGGCTGGCGGCGTTCCAGGGGTTCATGGTCGACGCGCCGATGATGGCGCGCGCGGCTCCCGATGCGTTGTTCATGCACTGCCTGCCTGCGCATCGCGGCGAGGAAGTCGCGGCGGAAGTGATCGACGGCGCGCAAAGCGTCGTCTGGGACGAGGCCGAGAACCGGCTCCACGTGCAGAAGACCCTGATGGAATTCCTGCTGCTCGGCCAGCTCGCCGACTGATTCAGTTGCGCGGCGCGTCGAGCAGTTCCTGCAGCACGCTCAGGTACAGCGCGTAGCGCTCGCCGTCGATCGCGCCGGCCTGCACCGCGTCGCGCACCGCGCAGCCCGGCTCCTGGCGGTGGGTGCAGTTGTGGAAGCGGCACTGGCCGCGCCGCGCGTCGAGCTCGGGCAGGGCATGCTGCAGCTGACTGAACGACAGCTGGTTCAGCCCGAAGGCCTGGAAGCCTGGTGAATCGAGCAGCGCGCTGCCCGGCGCGAAGCCCGGCAAGGGGTACAGCCGCGTCGCGGTGGTCGTGTGGCGTCCCGAGTCCAGCGCGTCCGAAATGTCCTGGGTGCGCAGCTGCAGCCCCGGTACCAGCGCGTTGACCAGGGTCGACTTGCCGACCCCGGAGGCGCCGATCAGCATGCTGGTGCGCCCGTCCAGCCAGCTGTGCAGCAGCGCACGCGCCTGCTCCGGCGCGGCGCGCACGCTGAGCTCGAGCAGCGGATAGCCGAGCGCGGCCAGCGGCTGCAGCCGCGCGCGCAGCGCCGCGGTGCCCGGCAGATCTGCCTTGTTGACGACGATGGCCGCGGCGATGTCCTCGGCGCGCGCCGCGATCAGTGCGCGCCCGACCAGTTCCAGATTCGGGCTCGGCTCGGCCGCGGTGACGACCAGCAGCAGGTCGAGGTTGGCGGCGAACACCTTGACGCGCCATGCGTCCTCGCGCCACAGGGTGTTGCGGCGCGGCAGCACCTGCTCGATGAGCGCCGGGTCGCCGCGCCGCAGCAGCACCTGGTCGCCGCACACGACGTCGGCGCGCCGCCCGCGTGCCACGCAGCGCAGCTCGACGCCGTCGCCGGCGTCGGCGATGAAGTGGCGCCCGTGCGCGGCGACGATGCGCGCGGCGATCGTGGCTTGCGGCTTCGTGCCTGCGGCGCTCATGTCCGCGGCAGCGCGCCCAGCCGCGCCAGGCGCTGCAGCGCCGGCGGGTGGCTGTAGTGGAAACGCACGTACAGCGGATCGGGGGTCAGCGTGCTGGCATTGTCGCGGTACATGCGCACCAGCGCGGCGCCGAGTTCGCCGGCGTCGGCGTGCTGCGCGGCATAGGCGTCGGCCTCGAACTCGTGGCGCCGTGACCACGCCGCGCCCAGCGGCGTCAGGAACACGCCGAACACCGGCAGCACCAGCATGAACAGGATCAGCGCCACCGCCTGTTGCTGCGCCAGCGGCGCGTCGCCCAGGCCGAGCCCGGCGTAGAACCACGCGCGGCTGGCCAGCCAGCCCAGCAGCGCGAAGCCGAGCAGGCTCATCGCCAGCGTCAGCAGCAGCCGCTGGCGCACGTGGTGGCGCTGGTAGTGACCGACCTCGTGCGCCAGCACCGCTTCGACCTGCGGCGGCGTGAGCTGCGCCAGCAGGGTATCGAACAGCACGACGCGGCGCGCCGCGCCGATGCCGGTGAAATAAGCGTTGGCGTGCGCGCTGCGGCGCGATCCGTCCATCACGTACAAGCCCTGCAGCGCGAAGCCGCAGCGTTGCATCAGGTCCTGCGCGCGGCGCTTGACCTCGCCGTCGGCGAGCGGCTCGAAACGGTTGAACAGCGGCGCGATGACCATCGGGAACAGCACCATCATGGCCAGGCTGAACGCGGCGAACGCTGCCCAGCCCCACAGCCACCACAGCGCGCTGGCGCGCATCAGCCACAGCAGCAGCAGCGCCAGCGGGCCCAGCAGCAGCGCCGACACCAGCGCGTTGCGCAGCGCGTCGACGAGGAACAGCGCCGGGGTGCTGCGGTTGAAGCCGAAGCGCGCCTCCAGGCCGAAGGTGCGACCGAGCTCCCACGGCAGGTCGAGCAGCGCGCCGATCAGCGCGAACGCGCCCAGCAGCGCGAGCTGCGCCAGCGGCGACTCGCCCAGCGTCGTGCCCAGCACGCCGGCCAGCGCGTGCAGCCCGCCGCCGACCGTCCAGCCCAGCAGCAGCAGCGCGCTCCACGCGCCGTGCCATTGCCCGAGGCGCGCGCGCGCCACCGTGTAGTCGGCCGCCTTGTGGTGCGCTGCCAGCTCGATCGCCGCGGCGAACGGCGCAGGTACCGCGCCGCGGTGGGCGCGCACGTGGGCGATCTGGCGTGCGGCCAGCCACAGCTCGAGTGCGGTGCCAGCGAGCAGCGCAACGACGAACAGCGCCGACCAGGCGGACGCGAGGGAGTTTGGGCTCATGCGAGAATCCTACCTATGAACTCGACGAACAGCGCAGAACTCGCCCGCCACGAAGCCAATCTCCTGTGGGTGGACATGGAAATGACCGGCCTGAACCCCGACGGCGACCGCATCATCGAAGTCGCACTGGTCGTCACCGACGCGCAGGTGACGACGCGCGTCGAAGGCCCGGTGCTGGTCGTGCACCAGAGTGCCGCGGTGATGGACGCGATGGACGCGTGGAACAAGGGCACGCACGGCCGCTCCGGACTGATCGAGCGCGTCGCCGCGAGCAGCCTCGACGAGGCTGCGGTGGAGCAGCAGCTGCTCGATTTCGCCGCGCGCTACGTGCCCGCCGGCAAGAGCCCGATGTGCGGCAACAGCATCTGCCAGGACCGCCGCTTCATGGCGCGCTGGATGCCGCGCCTCGAAGCGTTCTTCCACTACCGCAACCTCGACGTCAGCACCCTCAAGGAGCTCGCGCGGCGCTGGCGTCCGGAGGTCTGCTCCAGCTTCAAGAAGCGCCAGGAGCACACCGCGCTGGCCGACATCCACGAGTCGATCGACGAGCTGCTGCACTACCGCACGCATTTCCTGCAGGCACCGTTCGTGGCCGCGGTGCAGGGCTGATTCGCCCCGCGCCACCCCGCGCCACCACGCGTCAGCCGCGCAGCTCGGGGAAGTCCTCTTCGCGGAACTCGAGCGCGCGGCGCGGCGCGTCCACTTCCTGCTCGAGCGTGCGCAGCTGCACGCGGCGGATCTTGCCCGAGATCGTCTTGGGCAGCTCGTAGAACTCGATGCGGCGCACGCGCTTGTACGCGGCCAGGTGCTCGCGCGCGTAGCGCAGCACCTCGAGCGCCAGGTCGCGGCTCGGCGCGTAGCCGGCGCGGCACGAGATGAACGCCTTGGGCACCGCCAGCCGCACCGGGTCGGGGCTGGGCACGACGGCGGCCTCGGCCACCGCCGGGTGGGTGATCAGCACGCTCTCGAGCTCGAACGGGCTGATGCGATAGTCCGAGGCCTTGAACACGTCGTCGGTGCGGCCGACGAAGGTGTAGGTGCCGTCGGCGTTGCGCTGCGCGACGTCGCCGGTGTGGTAGTAACCGTCGTGCATGACCAGCGCGGTCTTCGCCGCGTCGCCGGCGTAGCCGGTCATCAGTCCGGCCGGGCGCGGCTCGAGCACGACGCACACCTCGCCCTCGTCGGCCGGGTTGCCGTCGAGGTCGAGCAGCGCGATGCGCCAGCCCGGCAGCGGCCGCCCCATCGCGCCGGGGGTGAGCGGCTGGCCTGGCGCGTTGCCCACCATGGCGCAGGTCTCGGTCTGGCCGTAGCCGTCGCGGATGCGGATGCCCCAGGCGGCTTCGACGCGGGCGATGATCTCGGGGTTCAGCGGCTCGCCGGCGCCGATCAGCTCGCGGAACTTCACCGGATAGCTCTTCAGATCCTGCTGGATGCACAGCCGCCACACGGTCGGCGGCGCGCACAGCGTGGTGACGCCGCAGCGCGCCGCGGTGCGCAGCGCGGCGTCGGCGTCGAAGCGTGTCTGGTTGAACGCGAACACGCAGGCGCCGGCGTTCCACGGCGCGAAGAAGCAGCTCCAGGCGTGCTTGGCCCAGCCCGGCGAGCTGATGTTCCAGTGCACGTCGCCCGGTTGCAGCCCGATCCAGTACATCGTCGACAGATGCCCGATGGGGTAGCTGGTGTGGGTGTGCTGCACCAGTTTCGGCTTCGACGTCGTGCCCGACGTGAAGTACAGCAGCAGCGGGTCGTCGGCCGCGGTCGGCGCGTCGGCGACGAAGTCGTCCGGTGCCGCATCGGCCGCCGCCAGATCGGTCCAGCCGTCGCGCGCGCCGACCGTGAAGCGGCCGCGCAGCCTGGCCGCGGCCGGCACCGCGTCGAACTTGGCGGCGTCGGCCGCGGTGGTGACGACATGCGCGATGTCGGCGCGCTCGATGCGGTCGGCCAGGTCTTCGGCGGTGAGCAGCGTGGTGGCGGGGATCATCACCGCGCCGAGCTTGATCGAGGCCAGCATCGCGTCCCACAGCGCCACGCAGTTCGGCAGCATCAGCATCACGCGATCGCCGCGGCGCACGCCGTGCGCGCGCAGGAACGAGGCCATGCGCTGGCTGCGCAGGTGCATCTCGGCAAAGCTGTGGCGCGCTTCGCGCCCGTCTTCCTCGACGATCCACAGCGCCGGCGCCGGATTGCCGGCGGCCATCGGATCGAAGTAATCGAGCGCCCAGTTGAAGTGCTGCGGCCGCGGCCAGTCGAACGCGGCCTGCGCTGCGGCGTGGTCGCCGCGCAGCCGCAGCAGGGTGTCGCGCGCCGCGACGAAGGCTTGGGCGCCGTCTTGCATTCCTGTCTCCTTTTTTATCGATTTGATACGCCAGCGTGTATCACGAAGCTGACAGGAGACTGAACGGCTTGTCAAGTCGGCGTCAGGCGCCCTCGAGGCTCTCGAGGAAGCGTTGCGCGTCGAGCGCGGCCATGCAGCCGGTGCCGGCGCTGGTGATCGCCTGGCGGTAGACATGGTCCTGCACGTCGCCGGCGGCGAACACGCCTGGCACGCTGGTGGCGGTGGCCATACCCTCGGACCCGCCGCGCGTGACCAGGTAGCCGCCGCGCATCTCGAGCTTGCCCTGGAAGATCTCGGTATTGGGCTGATGGCCGATCGCGATGAAGCAGCCGCCCAGTGCCAGCTCGGTCGTCGCGCCGCTGCGCGCGTCGCGGATGCGCACGCCGGTGACGCCGCTGGCGTCGCCCAGCACCTCGTCGAGCTCGCTCCACAGGCGCAGCTCGACGCGGCCTTCGGCGGCGCGCTGGTGCAGGCGGTCGACCAGGATCGGCTCGGCGCGGAACTTGTCGCGGCGGTGGATCAGCGTGACCTTGCTCGCGATGCCGCTGAGGTACAGCGCCTCCTCGACCGCGGTGTTGCCGCCGCCGACCACGCACACCGGCTGGTCGCGGTAGAAGAAGCCGTCGCAGGTCGCGCACCCCGACACGCCGCGGCCCATGAAAGCCTGTTCGCTGGGCAGGCCCAGGTAGCGCGCCGACGCGCCGGTGGCGATGACCAGCGCGTCGCAGGTGTAGCTGCCGCTGTCGCCGCGCAGCGTGAACGGGCGCGACGTCAGGTCGACGTCGTTGATGTGGTCGAACACGATCTCGGTCTCGAAACGGCGCGCATGCGCCTCGAAACGCGTCATCAGGTCGGGGCCGAGCACACCGTCGACGTCGGCCGGCCAGTTGTCGACTTCGGTGGTCGTCATCAGCTGGCCGCCCTGCGCCATGCCGGTGATCAGCAGCGGCCGCAGATTGGCGCGTGCCGCATAAATCGCGGCGGAATAACCGGCGGGGCCGGAGCCGAGGATCAGGACTTTGGCGTGCTTGGTCGTCATGGCAGGCGAGGAATCGGTGGGCATCGGGGGGCAGCGCGAGCTGCGCCGACCATTCTAGGTTCAGCGCGGCGCGGCGCGCGCCCGCTGGGTTACGATGCAGCTCTGTTGCAAGGAGTCTCGATGGCGGCGATTTCCAATGTCGACCTGGTGCGTCGCGTTCCGATGTTCTCGATGTTGACCGAAGCGCAGGCGTGGACCTTGTCCCAGTCCATTGTCAAGAAGCGCTACAAGCGCGGTGAAACCATCGTCGAGCAGGGTGGACGCTCGAATGCGCTGTTCATCATCCTCGCCGGACGCGCGCGGGTGCTCAGCGTCGATGCGCGCGGCCGCGAGGTGATCCTGGCGCTGCTGCATCCGGGCGACCACGTCGGCGAAATGAGCCTGATCGACGGCCAGCCGCACTCGGCGTCGGTCGTCGCCGAGGTGCAGACCGACGTGCTGATGCTGGGCCGCGTCGCCTTCCTGCAGAGCCTGCCGGAGAATTCGAGCATGTCGTTCTCGATCATGCGCGGGCTGGTGCAGCGGCTGCGCCGCGCCGACAGCAAGATCGAGTCGCTGGCGCTGATGGACGTGTACGGCCGCGTCGCGCGTGCGCTGCTCGAAATGAGCGACATCGACGGCGAGCAGCGCCTGATTCGCGCCAAGGTGTCGCGCCAGGACCTGGCCAAGATGGTCGGCGCGTCGCGCGAGATGGTCAGCCGGGTGATGAAAGACTTCGAGCAGCGCGGCTTCGTCGTCGAACGCGACGACGGTTGCGTGCTGCTGCGCGAGCACCTCAGCTCGCTGCTTTGACGCCGCGCGAAGGATCCGCCGACGTGTCGCTGCCCCTGCTCGAACGCCTGTTCGCCGCGCGCGGCACGCAT
>JAKAHP010000108.1 GCA_021825505.1 Pseudomonadota bacterium | reverse complement strand
GAGCGTCCCGACGAGGAGACAAGGCATGGCCCAACCCCAAGCGCGCCGCTGGCGCATCGCGGTGCTGCCCGGCGACGGCATCGGCGTCGAAGTCGTTCCGGAAGGCGTGCGCGTGCTCGAGGCCGCCGCGCGCCGCTTCGACATCGCGCTCGAGCTCGAGCATTTCGACTTCGCCAGCTGCGACTACTACCTGCGCACCGGCGCCATGCTGCCGCCCGACTGGAAGGACCTGCTCGGCGGCTTCGACGCGATCTTCTTCGGCGCGGTCGGCTGGCCCGAGAAGGTGCCCGACCACGTCTCGCTGTGGGGCTCGCTGATCCAGTTCCGGCGCGAGTTCGACCAGTACGTGAACCTGCGCCCGGCACGCCTGATGCCCGGGCTGCGCTCGCCGCTGGCCGGCGTCGGCCCCGGCGACATCGACATGCTGATCGTGCGCGAGAACACCGAAGGCGAGTACTCCAACGCCGGCGGCCGCATGTACGCCGGCACCGAGCGCGAGATCGCGCTGCAGGAAACGGTGATGAGCCGCCACGGCGTCGACCGCGTGCTGCGCCACGCCTTCGCCGAGGCCGCGCGCCGTCCGCGGCGGCTGCTGACCTCGGCGACCAAGTCCAACGGCATCTCGATCACGATGCCGTTCTGGGACGAACGCGTGCGCGCGGTCGCCGCCGAACACCCCGATGTGCAATGCCGCGCGCTGCACATCGACGCGCTGTGCGCGCGCCTGGTGCAGCGCCCGCAGGAGTTCGACGTCATCGTCGGCAGCAATCTGTTCGGCGACATCATCAGCGACCTGGCGCCCGCGCTGTGCGGCACGCTGGGCATCGCACCGTCGGCCAACCTGAACCCGGAGCGGCGCTTCCCGTCCCTGTTCGAGCCGGTGCACGGCTCGGCCCCCGACATCGCCGGGCGCGGCGTTGCCAACCCCATCGGCCAGATCTGGAGCGCGGCCTTGATGCTCGACTTCCTCGGCCGACGCGACGCGCACGACGCGGTGGTCGGCGCCATCGAACGCGTGCTCGCGGCCGGTTCCGAAGCGCCGCTGACGCCCGACCTGGGCGGGCGCGGCAGCACCGCCGAACTCGGCGCGGCGATCGCACGCGAGCTCGAGCGCACCTGAGCCTGAACTCGATTGACAGCACCCAGACGCCTCGCTCTAATGAGCGATGCCTTTAGAATCGCGCCGCTTGGCCGCTTTCGCGGCGGCGGTGCGGGGGTCTGAGGGGTGGTTCAAGCCCCGTTTTGCCGGCGCGCCGGCACAGCGTGGCGGCGGATGTCGTGATTCTGGCGTCAGGCGCGAACCGCGCACGGCGTTTCATTTCATTCATTGATCGTTTATCCATCTCGTCCAGGGGGCCAGAGTGAACAAAACAGAATTGATCGAACACATCGCCAAGAAGTCCGAGATCTCGAAGGCG
Source organism: Pseudomonadota bacterium (assembly GCA_021825505.1). Classification (GTDB taxonomy): domain Bacteria; phylum Pseudomonadota; class Gammaproteobacteria; order Burkholderiales; family Burkholderiaceae_C; genus Thiomonas_A. The sequence continues at coordinate 7,550 of JAKAHP010000108.1, read as the reverse complement.
GCCGCGGCACGCGCGCTGGAATCGATGATCGAGGGCGTCAAGGTCACGCTGAAGAAGGGCGGTTCGGTGACGCTGATCGGTTTCGGCACCTTCGCCGTGACCAAGCGTCCGGCGCGTACCGGCCGCAATCCGCGCACCGGGGCGACGATCAAGATCAAGGCGGCCAAGGTGCCGAAGTTCCGTCCGGGCAAGGGGCTGAAGGACGCGCTGAACTGATTCGGCGACAGCGCCAGCGGCACGCACGTCGACGAAGCGGGGTGCTTAGCTCAGTTGGTAGAGCGGCGCCCTTACAAGGCGTAGGTCGGGGGTTCGAACCCCTCAGCACCCACCATCCGCGGCGCACGGCCCCGAACTGCAGGCAGCGAAAGGCGAACCCGGGTTCGCCTTTTTCGTTTTTTTCGATATCTCCCGGATTGAGCGAGTCGATCGCTTTCGACGAGGAAACCCATGTTTGAAATCGTCCGTCGGCACACGAAGCTGATGCAGATCATCCTTTTCGTGTTGATCTTCCCGTCGTTCGTGCTGTTCGGCATCCAGGGCTACGATCATCTGACCAACGACGCCAATCTCGCGGCCAAGGTCGGCGGCATCCCGATCACGATGCAGCAGTTCGACCAGACCCAACGCGAGCAGGTCGCGCGCCTGCAAAGCGTGCTCGGGGGGCGCGTGGACATCAGCGCGATCGACACGCCGGCCATGCGCATGCGCACGCTCGACGGCATGATCAACCAGCTGCTGATCGACCTGGCGGTCAACAAACAGCACCTCGTCGTCGGCGACGCGGCGGTGCAGCAGGCGATCCTGCAGATTCCGCAAATCGCCGCGCTGCGTCGTCCCGACGGCAGTTTCGACGTCACCGCCTACCGCAACCTGCTCGAAGCGCAGGGCATGAGCCCGCAGCAGTTCGAAGCCCAGGTGCGCGCGCAGCTGCTGCAGCAGCAGGCGGTCGGCGCGATCGGCGACGCCGCGATTGCCAGCCAGGCGCTGGCCGCGGCCGCGAGCGACTGGCAGCACCAGACGCGCAACGTGCGCGTGGCGCTGTACGCGGCGAAGGACTACGCCGCGCAGGTCAAGCCCGACACGGCTGCGCTGCAGGCCTTCTACCAGCAGCACCAGGCCGACTTCAGCGTGCCCGAGCAGGCCAGCATCGAATACGTCGTGCTGAACCCGGCAGCGCTCGCGCAGGGCGTCACCGTGACGCCGCAGCAGGTGCGCGCCTACTACGACCAGCACCCCGACAAGTTCGGCACGCCCGAGCAGCGTCGCGCCAGCCACATCCTGATCGCGCTGCCGCCGACGCCGACCGCCGCGCAAGTGGCCGCGGCGCAGGCCAAGGCCGACGCCATCGCAACGGAAGTGCGCAAGGACCCGTCGCGCTTCGCCGAACTGGCCAAGCACGACTCGCAGGACCCGGGCTCGGCCGCAGCGGGCGGCGACCTCGGCTATTTCAGCCACGACGGCATGGTCAAGCCCTTCGCCGACGCGGTGTTCGCGCTGAGCAAGCCGGGGCAGATCGCCGGCCCGGTGCGCTCGCCCTACGGTTTCCACATCATCGAGCTGACCGGCATCAAACCGGCGCAGCGCAAGCCCTTCGACGAAGTGCGCGCGAGCATCGAGCAGCAGCTGCGTGACGCCGCCGCGCGCAAGCTGTACTCCGAGGTCTCCGACAAGTTCTCCAACAAGGTCTACGAGGACAGCCGCAGCTTCGCCGACGTGGCCGCGCAATACCACCTGCAGGTGCAGCACGCGCAGGGCGTCACGCCGACGCCGCGTGCCGGCGACGACAAGGCCGACCCACTGGCCAACGCGCGCTTCCTCAAGTCGCTGTTCGGCCCCAACAGCCTGCGCGACAAGCGCAACATCGCCGCGATCGAGATCGGCCCCGACACCCTCGCGTCGGGCCGCATCCTCAACGCCACCCCGGCCGGCACGATGAGCTTCGCGCAAGCACAGGACAAGGTGCGTACGCTGTTCGTCGAGCAACGTGCCGAGCAGCTCGCCGCCCAAGCCGGGCAGGTCGCCCTGCAACAGGCGCGCGCCGGCAAGGCCCAGCCCAGCTGGGGCCCGGCGCAGCCGCTCACGCTCGACGCCAAGGGCGTCGCGCCAGCGCTGCTGGGCGCGGTGTTCAGCGCCAATGCCGACAAGCTGCCGCGGCTGCTCGGCGTCGACCTGCCCGGGCAGGGCTACGCCGTCGTCTCGCTCGACTCGGTCAGCACCGCCAAGGCCGACCCGGCGCAGCTGAAGCAACAGGAGGGCGCGCAGGAGCAGGCGCTGCAGCAGGCCGTGACCGACGCCTACCTGCAGTCGCTGCGCCGCCGCTACGGCGTCAAGGTGCTGTACAAGGCGTCGCCGAAGGATTCGGCGAACGACTGACGCGGCAGGGGCTGGATTTCAGCCCCAAAGCCTGCGTATAATGTTCGATTCTGCGGTGGCTGTAGCTCAGTTGGTAGAGTCCAGGATTGTGATTCCTGTTGTCGTGGGTTCGAGTCCCATCAGCCACCCCAAGAATTGATCGACGAAGCCCGGCCAAGTGCCGGGCTTCGTCGTTTGGGTACAGCCGCCGTGCGAGGGTGCAACGCTGGCGCGATTACCTCGCTGCGGTGTCGCATGCCGCCTGCAGGTTTGCGACGGTGGTCATCAGGATCATGGGATCCAGGGGCGACTCATCCAGGCCGAGGCCACGGTAGAAGCCCCGTGCCTGCTCGGACAGAGCATGCACGATCATGCCGCGTATGCCGATGGCATCGGCAGCCTGGATCACGCGCAGCCCCGCGTCCTGGAACAGCGCGCGGCCCAGACCCAGTCCGTGGTGCGTCGTGGAGACGGCCAGCCTCCCGAGTACGACGACAGGAACGGGGTCGGGCATATTGCGGCCGAAGCGGCCCGGAGCCGAGGCTGCCGCGATCGCGCTGAAGCCAGGGCGTAATACCCGACCACACGAGCGTCTTCGCAGATCACGAAGGTTCGCGAGGCGCCGCTGATCTGGTTGCTGCTGGCGCGGCGCACGAGCCATTGGTTCAGCGAAGTCACGCCGCAACCGAACCCGGTCAGCACGTGGCTGGCGCTCAAGGGCGAGCGCGGGCGGCGGTCAGTTCGTGCGCGATGGCGAATTCATCGGCCAGTGCGTCGTACGCTGCCTTGATTTCAGAGGTGGCCAGCAACTCGGCCTTCATCGGCTTCAAGGACTTCATCGCATGGCCTCCAGTTGTTTGCGCGCGATCTCGATGGCGGCGCGCGGGGTCGTCTGCGTCTTCTTCAGGAACACATGCAGCACGGTCCGGGTGCGGCTGTGCTGGGCGACGTAGACCGTGCGTGCGATGCCGTACCGACCCCGCGCCCGCATCTCCCATAGCTTGTCCTCCAGCGGGCGAACATGGGGCATTCCGACGCGTTGCGGCCCGAAGGTCTCCAGCATGTCAGTGGCGCGCGTCCGGGGGCCGATTCCACGCGACTTGCAGTCGACGTGCGGTCTCCTCGAAGCAGGGCTACAATGTCCAAAATAATAGACAATTTTATGGGTGTGCCATGGATCTTTCCAGCATGGGTGCCATCGTCCGTGAGCGACGCGAGGCGCTGGGGCTGACGCAGTCCAGGCTCGCTCAGCTGAGCGATCTATCGCGGCAGACTGTGGTTGGCCTGGAGGCTGGCACGCTGACCGACCTGGGCTTCAATCGGTTAGCCCACCTCCTATCCGTGCTGGGGCTGGATTTCGATGCGCCCAGTCACGCGGCTCGGTTGCGCAAGCGCGGCTTGTGGATGGCGGCGAAAAGTGCCAGCGTCAGTTTCGCGAGGGAGGTGTCCCCCGATACACTCGGCCACGCGCTGGCCAGCGGCAGCGCACCGAAAGGGTACGAGGCGCATCTGGCCCACTTGCTCGACGAGGCACCCGTGCCGCTGATCGTGATGGCCGTTGAGGAGGCCGCCGCGAATGAGGGCGTGAAGCCCAGAGTCGTGTGGCGCGGTGTCGCGAAGCTCGCCAGATTCCTCGCGGTGCACCGACAAGACGTGTGGACGTGATGAAGGCGCTTCCATCCGGTCCTTGGGAAATCCTGTTCCAGCGAGCTCTCCGCCTGGTCGACGACTTCCGGCGTCACGGAGGGCTCGCGGATCCCTTCTGGACCCTCGGCGGCGGAACCGTCCTCATGTTTCGGTACGCGCACCGCATCAGCAAGGACATCGACATCTTCGTACCGGATCCGCAGTATCTTGGATACGTCACGCCTCGGCTCAGCGATGCGGCTGCCTCGATGACCGAGCAGTACACCGAGATGCCGGGCTCGTTTGTCAAGTTGCAGTTCGAGGAAGGCGAGATCGACTTCGTCGCTGCGCCGAACCTGACGGATGCGGCATGGGAATCCTGGGAAATTCAGGGGCAGCCGGTGCGAGTCGAAACCGCAGCGGAGGTGATCGCCAAGAAGATGTTCCATCGCGGTGACCGCGCAACGGCGCGCGACCTGTTCGATCTTGCGCTGGTTGTCGAGCGGGAACCGGAAATACTCGCGGCTGCCGCGCCTTTCCTGATGCGCCATCGCGACCGCTTCCTCGAACAGGTCAGTCACCCTGGCGCTGGATTCATCGCGTCCTTCGAAGCGCTCGCCGCGACGGGGTACCGGCCGACCCTGGGGCATTGCGTCGAGCTGGTCACTGAGTTTCTGTCCACATTGAACACGCCATGAGCGTGTTGGCCTCGGCCGCAAGAGTAAGCGCCCAGTGCCCATCTTGATCTCGCCCAGCACCCCAACGAATGAAATGTCGAAAGCCCAGTTGCCACTGGGCTTTCGCGTTTCTGGCGCTCTCAATTCCGCGGTTCGTCCATGGGCGTGGCTTGGTGGTAGCGCATTCGCCACCGGCCTGCGGCGCGCAGCCAGAGGGAACAGCGGTGCGCATGCCGGGCGATGCCGCCGCCCGCCGCGCGTTCTGCTGTCCGATAGGTCAGCAGTGCAGCGTCCTCACCCAGCACAGTGAGCTCGAAGCCATCGGACAGGATCGCGTTGCGACATGGCGGCTCGGAGGCGAGGGCGGCGATGGTCTCGGCGCGCGTGTACCTGGCTCCCGATCGACCTAGCTCCTCGAAGTCCGGATGCAGGAGCGCATCGACTCGAGCGCGATCGTGGCGGAGGGACGAATCGTGAAGCGTCGTCTCCAGGGTCACGAGAAGGTCGCGGAGCATGACGGTGTCGGCTGCGGGGTCGACGGGCTGGTTCACGGTCTTGATTCCATGCAGCCGCACTGCGCTGTGTTCGCGATGCCTGGCGGCCAAGGCTTCGAAGCCTTCCGCGATCTCCCCGAGCAAGTGGCGTTTCATCGGAGGCGTAGCGGTGGTCAGGCCGGCGTCCGAACGTTCTGCGGCTGCGTGACCAGGTCGACACCCAGTGCCCGGCAGACGCGCAGGATGATGTCGAATCGCGGCTTGGCTCCTGGCTTCTGCGCGTTGTAGAGGTTCTCCCGACTGAGTCCGCTGTCGGCAGCCAGCTTCGCCATTCCGCGCGCACGTGCGACATGACCCAGGGCGCGGAGGATCTCGTCCGAGTCCCCTTCGGTGAACACCCGCCGCAGGTACTCCGCAATGGCTTTGCCCTCGCGTCGCGCCCGGGCCATCAGAGTCGCGTAGGTCTGCGACGCATCGAGATCGAAAGGCAGAACGCAGCCCGTGAAGGCTGGTAAGACCTCGCGTTCAAATCGGGCGCGTTGGGCCATCGTTTGGAAAGGACGTTGGTGTCGACGAGGATCATTCGATGCTCAGAGGCAAAGCGGGCGTCTTGTCGCGGAGCTGGCTGAACTGCTCGAATTCGGCGTCGGTCAAGCCGCCGGCTTCCCGAGCGATCGAGGCAAGCAGCGAGCCGAGTTTGAGTCGACCTTCGGGCCTTGCTGCCTGCTCCAGGATGTCACGAACTTCGGCCTCGGTGCTGCGGCCGTGCTGCCCCGCGCGCACCCGCAGTGCTCGATGAACCTCGTCCGGGAGATTTCGAACCGTCAGAATGGCCATGGCAGCAAACGGTCAGCCCTCGATGCGAACCACGGCACGGCCGCCGACCGCCTGGGCGTAGCGTTGCACGGTGCGTAGCGACGGCGGGCGGCGGCCGCTCTCCAGGCGGGCGACCACGCTTTGGGTCGTGCCCATGCGCTGCGCGACCTCGGCCTGGGACAGTCCGGCGCGAGCGCGGGCAGCGGTCAGCTCGCGCGCGATGGCGAATTCATCGGCCAGCGCGTCGTACGCTGCCTTGGTTTCCGGGGTGGCCAGCAACTCGGCCTTCATCTGCTTCAAGGACTTCATCGCATTCCATCCAGGCGTTTGCGCGCGATCTCGATGGCGGCGCGCGGGGTAGTCTGCGTCTTCTTCACGAACACATGCAGCACGGTCAGGGTGCGGCCGTGCTGGGCAAAGTAGACGGCGCGTGCGATGCCGTCACGCCCCTTCGCTCGCATCTCCCATAGCTTGTCCTCCAGCGGCCGAACATGGGGCATCCCGACGCGCTGCGGCCCGAAGGTTTCCAGCATGTCAGCCACCCGCAGCAAGCGCGCCTGCATGTCCGCGGGAGGCGCCCGCAGCTCGGGCTCGGATGCGGCATGAAACTGCACCGTCCATGGTCGTATGGTATCGCCTTTTTGCTATTTCCCGACAAGCCGCGAGGCTGGCTCGTCCTCGGCAGCCGGTGTGAACTCGATGCCGGCTTGCTCCAGCATCCAGGCTTCGATGCGCTCATGGTGCAGGCGCAGCAGGCCCAGCGGGCACCGTGGGACTTGCTCGGTGTTGCCAGCACCATGCGTCCTTCGGACTTCGCGGCCTTGAGGCTCGACGCGAAGCCCCAGGCCACGTCGCGCGGCAGCGGTTTCAGCAGGTATCAGGTGGCGTGCCGGTCTCGTCGCATCAGACTCCTCAGAGCGTCAGGGTGCTCGTCCAGTTCCCGTCTTCGTCTCGCCCCGCACCCCAAGCATTGAACGACGAAGCCCGGCCATGTGCCGGGCTTCGTCGTTTGGGGGGCGTTGATTAGCACGCAGACTGCCGTTGGCGACCCGCAGCGGGCTTCTCGGCCGTCGCGCTGGGCTTTTGGCCCTGAATCTGCGCTACCACGCCGGCGGGGTTTTCTAGCCACTCGGTTTCGCGGGCAAAGCTGCGGCGCGGGCCGTGCAGGGTCAGGTCCTCGACCCCTCGGTGCCGGTGGCGCAGGCGGTGGCGTGTTGGGCGTTCGCGGTCGCGGCCTCGATGCGCCCGGCGGATTTCTCGACCTTCATGTGCGACGCGAACACACAGCCCTTGCCACGCGGCAGCGGGTTTGGCAGGTGGCAGACATGCGGGGCGCTCAGGCGTGATCTTCACGGCGATGCACGCGCCGCTCGATTTCGCCCCGGGAAGGCAGGGTCTTCAAGTCATAGTTGGCCTGCAAGGCCAGCCATGACGAGGCATCGCCGCCAAAGTAGCGGGCCAGGCGCTCGGCGGTATCCGCGGTGATGGAGCGTCGCTCCTTGAGGATTTCGTGGATGCGGGTGGCGGGCACAGCCAAGGCCAATGCAAGGGCGTTGGCGCTCAAGCCGAGGGGCTCCAGGAAGTC
>JAKAHP010000107.1 GCA_021825505.1 Pseudomonadota bacterium | reverse complement strand
CCTGCAGCTCGCCGAAGCGCGCCAGCAGCGTCGAGGCGCGGTCGAGCGCGGCGTTGCGCGCGGCCAGCCGGCGCAGCAGCAAGCCGACGAAGGCGCTGGACGCGCCGAGCACCGCCAGCAGCGCCGCCATCCACCCGGCCAGCGGCGTGAGCGCGGCGCGCTGCTGCGCGGCGACATAGCTCGCCGGGGCGCTGGCGCGCACTTCGAGAGGGTAGCCCGGCACCGCGACCGCGGCTCCCGCGGCGACCCGCGCCGCGCTGCCGCGGCGCCGGAAGTCGACGCCGTGCGCGTCGATCTCGCCGAGGGTCGAACCGTTGCGCAGGTCGACCACGCGCAGCCGCCAGGGTGTGCCGCGCAGCGCATCGGTGTGCAGCAGGTCCTCGACCCGGTACGGCGCGCCGACGAAAAATCGGGTGGCGCCGTCGGCGCCGCGCACGCGCACGCGCATCGTCATCACATGGCCGCTGCTCCACGCCTGCGCCGAGCCGGTCGGCGCCTGCAGCGCGCGCGCCGCCAGGCGCTCGCGCCCGAGCAGGAAATCGGCCTGCGCCGGCAGCGGGGTGAAGCCGGCGGCACCGGTGATCGGACGCGCGCTTTGCGGATGGGTCGACCAGACGATCGAGTTGCCGTCGGCGCTTTGTACGTTGAACGCGTACAGGTTGGGGTGCAATGCGGCGAAGTCGTGCAGTGCGCGCACCGTGTTGGCGTCGGGGTGGCGCGGGTCGCCGTGTGGGCCAAGCAGGGCGACGCCAGCGAACTGCAGTTCGCGATACTGGGTGTTGAGGCGGCCGGCGAGCAATTGCGCCAGCGCGATGGCCTCGGTGTGCGCGCGTACGTCGATGTCGCGGCGCACCACGTCGGCGCCATGGCGCAGCAAGCCGGCGGCCAGCACGGTCATCGCCAGCCAGGGCGCCAGCAGTGCCGCGCGCGCCGCCAGGCGCGAGCGCGCCAGCGTGCGCAGCAAACGAGGCAAGGTCAAGGTCGGCGAAATGGGCTCGGACGATAAGGGCCGCGCGCGCAGCCGCGCACGAGCGTTCCGGGGCACCTTTATAGCGGAGCGTCGGCGCATTCGTGCCGCGCGCGGCCGCCACCGGCACTTGCGATTGACTCAGCGCAAGGATCGTTCACGTCGCGCGCCGCGGCGCGGCATGGCGCGCCGCCTTGCCTATCATGGCGCCACGATGCGATCCGACGGCCACACGACCCAGACGGGCCAGCGCGAGCTGCTGCCCGGACCGGCCGGCGCCATCGAGCTGTGGCTCGACGCGCCGGCGCAGGTGCCGCACGGGATCGCGCTGATCGCCCATCCGCAGCCGCGGCTGGGCGGAAGTGCACACCACAAGATTCCGGTGCTCCTCGCCAAAGCCAGCAGGGACCTCGGATGGCTCGCAGTCAGGCCGAATTTCCGCGGAGTCGGTGACAGCGCCGGCAGCTACGACGCCGGCGACGGCGAAACCGCGGATCTGCTCGCGCTGCTTGGGCAGCTGCAGGCGCGCCAGCCGGGCGCGCCGCTGGCGCTGCTGGGTTTCTCGTTCGGCGCCTATGTGCAGGCGCGCGTCGCCGCCGAGCTGGCGCGCCGCGGCGACGCGGCGCGCCACGTCTGGCTGGCCGGCATGCCCGGCGGCGTCGTCGTCGACGGCCAGAGCTACCAGCCGCCGGCCTTGCCGCGCGGCAGCGTGGTCGTGCACGGCGAGTGCGACGAGCGCGTGCCGTTGACGGCACTGCTGCGCTGGGCCGAGGCCGCCGCGCAGCCGGTGCAGGTGATCGCCGGTGCCGACCATTTCTTTCGCGGCAAGCTGCCGCTGTTGCGCGATGCGCTGGTGGCCGAACTGGCGCGCTGACACGGAGAACGACGTCGATGGAACGGGTGGATACGAGTGAGGCGGCGCCGGTGCGCGAAGGCGGCATGCGGCGCGCGCTCGCGAGCCTGGGCGCGACGCTGGGGCTGGGCACCGTCGAGCAGCTCGGCGAGCTGGTGCACGCGACCCACCATGGCCCGGCGATCGCGCGCCACCGCGCGGCGCTGATCCAACGCCGCGTGTTCGGTTTCGCCGCGCTGTTCGCGCTGCTGGTCCCGGCGTGGGCGCTGGTCGATCTGCTGGTGCTGCCGCGCGGCCTGTGGGACGAGCTGCTGGTGACGCGCGCGGTGTCGGCGCTGGCGCTGCTGGCGCTGGCCTGGCTGGCGCGCGGCACACCCGATCTGCGCCGCGCGCGCGTGCTGCTGGGCGTGCTGCTGGCGATCACGCCGCTGTTCTACCTGGCCAGCGCGCACTGGATCCGCGGCTACGCGTTGCAGGGGCTGGCGCTGGCCGACGCGCAGCTGTACGCGCAGTTGCCGTTCGTGATCGTCGCCGGCCTCGCGCTGTTTCCGTTGACCGCGCTCGAGTTCCACGCCTATGCCTTGCCGCTGCTGGGCGTGGCGCTGGCCGGCATGAGCTTTCATCCGGCCGCGGTGCTGCCGCACACGATCGCCACGCTGTGGCTGCTGGTGCTGTTGCTGGGCGTGGCGCTGCTGTCGGCGCTGGGCCAGCTGCGCTACATGCTCGCGCAGGTGATGCGTGCCAGCTACGACGCGCTGACCGGGGCGCTGACGCGCCGCGCCGGCATCGACGTGCTCGACCTGCAGTTCCGGCTGGCCGCGATCAATGCCAGTGCCTTGTCGCTGCTGTTCTTCGACCTCGACCATTTCAAGTCGGTCAACGACACCTTCGGGCATGACGTCGGTGACCGCGTGCTGCGCGACGCCGCGCACGCGCTGGCCAAGGCGGTGCGCAAGGGCGACAGCGTGATTCGCTGGGGCGGCGAGGAGTTTGTCGTGGTGCTGCCGACGGCCGATGCCGAGGAAGCCGATGCGGTGATCGATCGCATCATCGCCAGCGGCCTCGGGAAGCGGCCGGACGGCGCCCCGGTCACCGCGAGCATCGGCGTGGCCGAGGCGCGCGCCGACGCGCCGCAGGACTGGCGCGGCCAGGTCGAACTGGCCGACCGCCGCATGTACGCGGCCAAGGCCAGCGGCCGCGCGCGCAGCGTCGGCGTGCGCGGCCAGGCCCGGCTGTGGCGCCTGGCGCCGCTGGCGGAGGCCTGAGCGCGGCGCACGGCCGCTCCGAAGCCGCGCTCAGCCCCCGCGGGGGGATGCGCTCGGACCAGCGGACACGCCTGCGCGTGTCCGCGCGCCGTGCGCATCCGAGCCGCTTGCAAGCGGCGAGGTGGGCGGCGCGCAGCGCCGGGGGGCACACCATGCTCGCGGCGCACGGCGCCGAGACTCACTAAGCTCGGAGCAGAATTTCGTCGCGAGCATTCTCGCTGCATCAGCGCGTCAGCGTTTGCTGTGACGTTCGACGTAGGCGCGCAACACGGCGTTGATACGGCTTTGATAGCGCGGGCCCGTCGCGCGGAAGAACGCGATAAGGTCGGCGTCCAGGCGCAGTGACAAATGTTGTTTTGGCGGCGGCGTCAGCGCTTCGGGACGCTCCCACGCCGCAGCATCCGGCAGTTCCGCCGCGTCGCTGTAATCGATCGCCGAATCGGGCTTGAGCTGCAGGGCGGCCAGCTCCTTGCGTTGGCTCGCAGTGAGCTGGGCTGGCGCTGCCGCATCAATGCTGTGGCGAACCGTAGCGTGTTCTTTCTTTGCCATTGGCTTTCCTCGCAGAGATTATCCGGTGCGTGTCGCCCCGGCGCGTGTAGACGACGTACAGCAGCACACCACCGACGGCCCCGATCACGCCGCAGCGCGGTTCGCCGTAATCCCGTCGCTTGTCCTGCGCCTCGATTCGCCACGGATCGAGAAACACCCTAGCGGCGACCTTGAAACTCACCCCGTGCTTGGCTTCGTTGCTGGCTGCCTTGGCAGCGTCCCATTCGAAGGCGAGTCGCATACACTACATTTGTAGCACGGATGCCGTTCAGCCGCCAGCCGGTGCGCGCTGCCCGGTCCAGCGGCGACATGGCCTGCATCCAGGGGCATGCCAGTCCGGCTGGGACCGGCGTTTCCCTGTGAATGTTCCCGAGCGACCCCGCTTCATCAGCGACTCACGTCGAGCTCGTGGTCGAAGCCGCGCTCAGCCCCCGCGGGGGGCCGGCGCGCAGCGCCGGGGGGCACAGCATGAGCGCGGCGCACGGCCGCTCCGAAGCCGCGCTCAGCCCCCGAGCCGCCCGGCGCGGAAGTCGTTGACCGCCTGGTAGATCTCCTGCTCGGTGTTCATCACGAACGGCCCGTACTGCGCGATCGGCTCGCCCAGCGGCTGCCCCGCGACGAGCAGCGCGCGCGCGCCCTGCGGGGCGTCGATGCGCAAGGCGTCGCCGCGGTTGTCGAGCACCGCCATGGTGCGCTGCGCCACACCCTGGCCGCCGATCTCCACTTCGCCGCGGTACACGTAGAGCAGCGCGTTGTGCGCGGCCGGCAGCGGCAGCTCGAAGCGGCTGCCGGGGTCCAGGTGCAGGTCGAGGATCAGCGGCGCGGTGGCGTCGCGCGTGACCGCGCCCTGCACGCCGTGGCAGCTGCCGGCGAGCACGACCGCTTCGGCGCCGTGCGCGGTGCGCAGCCGCGGCAGCTCGGCGGCGCTGAAGTCGCGGTACCAGGGCTGGCTCATCTTGGCCGCGGCGGGCAGGTTCAGCCACAGCTGGAAGCCTTCCATGCGGCCGCTTTCCTGCTGCGGGATTTCCGAGTGCACGACGCCGCGCCCGGCCGTCATCCACTGCATGCCGCCGGCCTCGAGCAGGCCTTCGTGGCCGGCGCTGTCGCGGTGCAGCATGCGCCCGGCAACCATGTAGGTGATGGTTTCGAAGCCCCGGTGCGGGTGGTCCGGAAAGCCGGCGATGTAGTCGTCGGGATCGTCGCTGGCGAAGGCGTCCAGCATCAGGAAGGGGTCGAGGCGGCGCTGCAGCGACGCGCCGAGCACGCGCGTCAGCCGCACGCCGGCGCCGTCGCGCGTCTGCACGCCGTCGACGCGCGCTTCCACGCCGCGCAGCACAGGGGTGTCGTTCATGGTGTCGTGCTCCGGGGTCAGGCCAGCGCCGCGTCGATGTCGGCCTGCGCCTGGGCATGGCCGGCGGCGGCCGCTTCGGCGCCCATGTTCAGGCCTTCGGCGTAGACGAAGCGCACATCGGTCAGGCCGAGGAAGCCCAGCACCGTCTTCAGATAGGGCACCTGGCTGTCGGCCGGCGTGTCTCGGTAGCGGCCGCCGCGCGCCAGCGCGACGATCACGGTCTTGCCGACGAGCAGTCCCTGCGGGCCCTGCTCGGTATAGCGGAAGGTCACGCCGTTGCGCGCCACTGCGTCGATCCAGGTCTTGAGTTGCACCGGAACGCCGAAGTTGTACATCGGCACGCCGAGCACGACCACGTCGGCCGCGAACAGCTCGGCAATCAGCGCATCGTCGAGCGCGACGCGCGCCGCCTGGGCGGCGCTGCGCTGTTCGGCCGGGGTGAACAGCGCGCCCAGCGCGGCCTCGTCGAGCACCGGGTGCGGTGTCGCGCCGAGGTCGCGCAGGCACAGTTCGGCGCCCGGGTTGGCCGCGCGCAGCCGTTCGACGACCGCGGCGGCGAGCCGGGTCGAGTTCGCGTCCTGGCCGCGTGCGCTGGCGTTGATTTGCAGAATGTTCATCGCGTTCTCCGGGAATGGGTTCGTATGGATGAAACTCTATACGTTCCATCGAAGGAAAATAAGCCGTCGGTTTGGATAAGATTGTTCCCATGACGGGACAATGGAACGCCGAGGACCTGCTGATCTTCGCCCGCGTGGTCGACGTGGGCAGCTTCAGCGGCGCCGCTGTGCAGTTGGCGCTGCCCAAATCGACGGTGTCGCGCCGCGTCGCCGCGCTCGAGGAGGGCCTGGGCGAGCGCCTGCTGCTGCGCACCACGCGCCGGCTCGCGCTGACCGAGTTCGGCGCGGAGCTGCTGGCGCACGCGCGCGGGCTGGCCGACGAAGTCGACGCCGTGCGTGCACTGGGCGAGCACCGGCGCGCACGCCCGCTCGGTCGCCTGCGCGTGTCGATGCCGGCCGAGGTCGCCACCCTGTTGCTCACCGAAATGCTCGCCGCGTTCACCGCGCTGCACCCCGGGGTGAGCCTGGAGCTCGATCTGTCGCCGCGCCGCATCGACCTGCTCGGCGAAGGCTACGACCTGGCGCTGCGCGTGGGCGAATTGCCCGACGATGCGCTGCTCGCGGCACGTCGGCTGACCGCGTTCGCCGCCGGGCTGTACGCGGCGCCGGGTTATCTGGCCGAGCACGGCATGCCGCAGCAGCCGCAGGCGCTGGCCGGGCACGCCGCGCTGCTGCTGCTGGGGCGTCAGCGCGAGCCGGTGGCGTGGACCCTGCAGTGCGGCGCGCAGCGCTGGAGCGGGGCACCGCAGGCGCGCATCGCGGCCAACTCGCCGCAGCTGCTGCAGGCGCTGGCACGTGCCGGCGCCGGCATCGCCGCCTTGCCAGAGCTGTTCGCGCGCGACGCGCTGCGCAGCGGCGAGCTGGTCAGGGTGCTGCCCGAGTGGGCGCTGCCGGCGGCGCCGGCGTGGGCCGTGTTTCCGGGGCGCCGGCTGCTGCCGGCGAAGACGCGCGCCTTCGTCGACATGCTCGACGCCGCGCTGTCGGGCGCGCGCTGAGCGGCGCGCGGTCGTCTGCAGCAGGGCAGGGCGCCGCCGCCGGGCAGCGCCTGGCGTGGCCGATCAGGCCGGCTGCGCGGCGCCGTGGCGCAGACCCGGCGCGCCGCGGCCGTAGCGCTCGAGGCCCAGCCCTTCGCCGCTGATCTCGGGGCGGCGGCCGAGCACGACGTCGCTGAGGTAGCGCGCCGAGCCGCACGCCATGGTCCAGCCCAGTGTGCCGTGGCCCGTGTTCAGGTACAGATTGGCGGGGCCCGCGGCGCCCAGCACCGGGGTGCCGTCCGGGGTCATCGGGCGCAGCCCGGTCCAGAACTCGGCGGCGGGCAGGTCGCCGCCGGGGAACAGGTCGCGCGTGACCATTTCCAGGGTCTCGCGGCGGCGCGGGTTCAGGCGCAGGTCGAAGCCGGCGATCTCGGCCATGCCGCCGACGCGGATGCGTTGATCGAAGCGCGTCAGCGCGATCTTGTAGGTCTCGTCAAGCACCGTCGAGCGCGGTGCCAGCGCCTCGTCGACCAGCGGCACGGTCAGCGAGTAGCCCTTGATCGGGTACACCGGCAGGTCGATGCCCAGCGGCTCCAGCAGGCCGCGCGAATAGCTGCCAAGCGCGACCACGACGGCGTCGGCGCGCAGCGTCTGCTCGGCCAGACGCACGCCGCTGACGCGCCGTGCGTCCCCTTCGAAGCCCAGCACGGTCTGGGCGTAGCGGAAGTCGACGCCCAGCGCGGTGGCCGCCTCGGCCAGCGACGCGGTGAACATCTGGCAGTCGCCGGTCTCGTCGCCGGGCAGGCGCAGGCCGCCGACCAGGCGGTCGCGCGCGCGGCCCAGCGCCGGCTCGACGCGCTCGAGCTCGTCGGCGCGCAGCAGCTCGTAGGCGATGCCGCATTGCTCGAGAACCGCGATGTCGCGCTGCGCGGCGTCGAACTGGGACTGGCTGCGGAACAGTTGCAGCGTGCCTTCGCTGCGGTGCTCGTAGCCGATGCCGATCTCGGCGCGCAGCTCGCGCAGGCGGTCGCGGCTGTACTCGGCCACGCGCATCATGCGTTCCTTGTTCTGGGCGTAGCGAGCGTTGCTGCAATTGCGCAACATCGACGCCATCCAGCGCAGCTGCCACAGCGTGCCGTCGGGGCGGATCGCCAGCGGCGCGTGGCGCTGGAACATCCACTTCAGCGCCTTCAGCGGAATGCCGGGCGCGGCCCACGGCGTCGAGTAGCCGGGCGAGACCTGACCCGCGTTGGCGAAGCTGGTCTCCAGCGCCGGGCCGCCGCGGCGCTCGAGCACGGTGACTTCGGCGCCCGCGCGCGCCAGTTCGTACGCGGTGGTGACGCCGACGACGCCGGCGCCGAGAACGATGACCTTCATGGCGAATGCCTGTGTATACAAGAAAGTGCGAACTGTATCGTCGAATATCTGGTGAAGTTTGCCGTTGTATAGCCTCTCAGCAGTTAATATTGCCTTCAACGACCCGCCGGAGGCGCGATGGACCGCGACAAACATCAGCTCGACCGAATCGATCGCAAGATTCTCGACATCCTGCAGCGCGATGGGCGCATCACGATGACCGAGCTGGCCACGCGCGTCGGGCTCAGCACCTCGCCGTGCGCCGAGCGCGTCAAGCGCATGGAACGCAGCGGTGTGATCGCCGGCTACGGCGCGCGCCTGGCGCCCGACGCGCTGGGCAAGGGCCTGCTGGTGTTCGTCGAGATCAAGCTGGCGGTGAAGTCGGCCGACGTGTTCGACGCGGTGCGCCGCGAACTGCTGCACATGCCCGAAGTGCTCGAGTGCCATCTGGTGGCCGGTGCGTTCGACTATCTGGTCAAATTCCGCCTGCGCGACATGCGCGAATACCGCGGCTTGATCGGCGACATCCTCAAGCGCATGCCGGTGGCCGCCGAGTCGCACAGTTTCGTCGTGATGGAAGAGATCAAGGACACGCACCTGATCGCGCTCGATCGCTGACGCACGCCGCCCCTGGTGCCGGGGCCCCCGCAGGACTTCAGGAGATTCGATGAAGATCGACCGATTGCACGTCGGCGCCCGCCTCAGCGAAGCGTCGATTCACCACGGCATCATCCACCTCGCCGGCCAGGTTGCCGAGCGCGACCCGGACGCCGCCATCGAAGCGCAGACGCGCGAGGTGCTCGGCCACGTCGAGCGCCTGCTCGGCGAATGCGGCAGCAGCAAGGCGCATCTGCTCGGCGTGCAGATCTTTCTCGCCGACATCGCCGACATCGCGGCGATGAACACGGTGTGGGACGCCTGGGTCGAGCCGGGCCACGCGCCGCCGCGCGCCACCGTGCAGGCCGCGCTGGCCGACCCGCGCTGGCGCATCGAGGTGGTCGCGGTGGCGGCGGTGGCGCAGGCCTGAGGCGCGCGTCACGGCCGGATCGCCGACAGGGCTTTGGCGCCGCGCGCGCGCAGCTGGCGCGCCGATCTGGCATGCTGACGCAGAGCAGGCGCGCG
>JAKAHP010000106.1 GCA_021825505.1 Pseudomonadota bacterium | reverse complement strand
GTGCTCGGCGAACACCTGCTGGAACGCGGCGCAGGTCGATTCCCAGTCGGCCACGTTGCCTTCCGAGGCGTGAACGTCGTAACCCTGCGCGCGCATGTCGGCCAGCCAGCTGTCCTTGCGCGGCGAGTTCGGTCCGCACCCGGCGACGACCTTGTGGCCGGCCTCGCACAGGCGTTTGCAGATCGCGGTCCCGATGCCGCCCATGCCTCCGGTCACGTATGCGACTTTGCTGCTCATGCTGTTTCTCCTCGTTGAATTTTTCGGATTGAAGGGTGCGGCCTCAGCGCTCGACCGCGAGCGCCACGCCCATGCCGCCGCCGATGCAAAGCGAGGCCAGGCCCTTGTGCGAATCGCGGCGCTGCATCTCGTGCAGCAGCGTGACCAGGATGCGGCAGCCGCTGGCGCCGATCGGGTGGCCGATCGCGATCGCGCCGCCGTTGACGTTGACCTTCGACGTGTCCCAGCCCATCTGCTGGTTGACCGCGATGGCCTGCGCGGCGAACGCCTCGTTGATTTCCATCAGGTCCAGGTCCTGCGCGTTCCAGCCGGCGCGCGACAGGCAGCGCGTCGACGCCGGCACCGGCCCCAGCCCCATGTACGCCGGGTCGAGCCCGGCATTGGCGTAGGCGCGGATCGTCGCCAGCGGACGCAACCCCAGCGCGGCGGCGCGCTGCGCGCTCATCACGACCACCGCGGCGGCGCCGTCGTTGATGCCCGAGGCGTTGCCCGCGGTGACGCTGCCGGCCTTGTCGAACGCCGGCTTCAAGCCGGCCAGCGATTCGGCGGTGGCGCCGTGGCGCACGAACTCGTCGGTGGCGAAGGCGATCGGGTCGCCCTTGCGCTGCGGCAGCATCACCGGCACGATCTCGTCGGCGAAACGGCCGGCCTTCTGCGCCGCCTCGGCCTTGTTCTGGCTGGCCGCGGCGAACGCGTCCTGCATCTCGCGCGTGACACCGTGCTGCTTCGCGACGTTCTCGGCGGTGATGCCCATGTGGTACTGGTTGAACGCGTCCCACAGGCCGTCGTTGATCATCGTGTCGACCATCGACCAGTTGCCCATGCGCTGGCCGTCGCGCGAACCCGGCAGCACGTGGGGCGACGCGCTCATGTTCTCCTGGCCGCCGGCCACGACGATCTCGGCGTCGCCGTCGCGCACCGCCTGCACGGCCAGCATCACCGCCTTCAGCCCGGAGCCGCAGACCTTGTTGATCGTCATCGCCGGCACCATGTCGGGCAGCCCGGCCTTGAGCGCGGCCTGGCGTGCCGGGTTCTGGCCGCAGCCGGCCTGCAGCACCTGGCCCAGGATCACCTCGGACACCTGCGCCGGCTCCAGTCCGGCGCGCGCCACCGCTTCGCGCACCACCAGCGCGCCCAGATCCGCGGCCGCGACGCGGGCCAGCGATCCGCCGAATTTGCCGACCGCGGTACGCACGGCCGAAACGATCACGATGTCTGTGCTGCTCATCACTCGGTCTCCTGGAGAAATGGTGTGGGTCGATTGAAGTGGCATGGGCCGCCGCGGGCGGCGCGCGTCACGCGCGAACCTTGACGTAGCGCCCCGGCGCCGGCTCGATCGCGACGTGGCCGGCACCGCCGTAGTCGCGTGGCGCCGGCTGCTCGGGGCCGGCGTGCGCGCGCAGCCAGGCGGCCCAGTCGGGCCACCAGCTGCCGGCATGTTCCTGCGCGCCGCCGAGCCAGGCGTCGGCGTTCAACGGGAGGGCCGCGCCGGGCTCGACGCGCCAATGGCTGCGCTTGTTGCTGCTTGCCGGGTTGATGACGCCGGCGATGTGGCCCGAGGCCCCGAGCACGAAGCGCGTGTCGCCGCCGAGCAGGCGCGCCGAGGCGTAGGCCGAAGCCCACGGCACGATGTGGTCCTCACGCGAGGCGTAGACGTAGGCCGGCAGCTCGACACGACCGAGATCGACCGGCGCGCCGCACACCTGCAGTGCGCCGGGCTCGCGCAGCCGGTTCTCGAGGTAGAGGTTGCGCAGATACCAGGCCAGCATCGGCCCCGGCAGATTGGTGCTGTCGGAATTCCAGTACAGCAGGTCGAACGGCGGCGGCGTCTGCCCCTTCAGGTAGTTGCCGACGACGTAGTTCCAGGTCAGGTCGTTGGGGCGCAAGCTCGAGAACGCCGCCGACAGCTCGGCACCGGTGAGCAGCCCGCCGCGTCCGATCGTGGCCTCGCGCATCGCCACCTGCGCCTCGTCGACGAACACGTCGAGCACGCCGGTGTCGGTGAAATCGAGCAGCGTGGTCAGCAGCGTGGCCGCGTGCACCGGGCGCTGGCCGCGCGCGGCCAGCACCGCCAGCGCGGTGCCCAGCAGCGTGCCGCCGACGCAAAAGCCCAGCGCGTTGATGTCTCCGTCGGCCAGCTTGCGCGCGCGCGCCGGACGCGCCGCGGCGCCGATTTCCGCGGCGACTTCGATCGCACGCAGCACGCCCTGCTCGACGTAGTCGTCCCAGCTCCATTGCGCGCAGTCCTTGTCGGGATTGCGCCACGACACCAGCAGCACGCGCTGGCCCTGGTCGAGCGCGTAGCGCACCAGCGAATTCGACGGCTGCAGGTCGAGGATGTAGTACTTGTTGATGCAAGGCGGAACGATCAGCAGCGGCCGCGCGTGCACCTTGGCGTGCAGCGGCTGGTAATCGATCAGCTGGAACCAGGGGTTCTCGAACACCACGGCGCCCGCGGTCGTGGCGACGTTGCGGCCGACCTCGAACGCGGTCTCGTCGGTCTGCGTCAGCTTGCCGCGGCGCAGGTCTCCGAGCAGATTGGCGATGCCGCGGCGCAGGCTCTCGCCCTGCGTCTGCACGGCGGCCTCGATCGCCTCGGGGTTCAGCGCCAGCACATTGCTCGGCGCTGCCGCGTCGACCCACTGCTGCACCGCGAAGCGGATCTTCTGCTGCACCCTGGGCGGCGCCTGCACCGCCTCAGTCAGCTCGAGCAGCGCACGCGCGTGCAGCAGGTAGGCCGCGGCGACCCACGACGAATAGCGGTTGTCGCGCCAGCTCTGCGCGGCGAAGCGGCGGTCGCGCATGTCCGCCGCGGTCTCGCCGCCCAGCAGCAGGCCGCGCCACAGTTCGGCGTACTCGCGACCGAAGCGCGCCTGGATCTCGGCGACGCGCCCCAGGTCGAGGCTGGGCGCCTGGGTGCCGAGCGCGCGCATCGCGCGCTCGAAGCTGCGCTGCAGCTCGGCGGCGTCGGGCGGCGACGCCGTGGCGGGCTCGCCCTGGGGGCGCTGGCGCGCTGCCGCGCGCTTGGCTGTCGAATCGGCTGCCATCGTGCGAATCATTCTTGGCCAAAGGTCAAACAGTGTCAACGCGCGGGAATCCAGACCAGACCGGCCTGGCGTCCACACACCCGATCGCGGCGGTAGCTGTAGTAATCCCGTGGATTGGACACCGTACAGATGTCTTCCGCGTGAATCGCCGACACCCCGAACGCGCGCAGTCGCTGCCGCGCGAGCGTGAACAGGTCGGCGAGCCAGTGTCCCGCGCGCAGACGCAGGAAAGCACGGGAGGCTTGCGCATCGCTGACGAGGAAGGCCTCGCGCACCTCGTCGCCTACCTCGAACGCGCTCGGCCCGATCGCCGGCCCCAGCCACGCCTGCAGCGCGTCGGGCGCGCAGCCGGCCTTGTCGCACAGCGCGCGTGCGCACTGCTCGATCACGCCGCCGGCCAGGCCGCGCCAGCCGGCGTGGGCGGCGCCGACCGCGCCGGGCGCGGCCAGCAGCACCGGCAGGCAGTCGGCGACGAGCACACAGGCGGCCAGCCCGGCACGCGCGGTCACCGCGGCGTCGGCGCGCGGCACCTCGACACCATCCCAGTCGTCGAGGTCGACCACGTCGCAGCCGTGCACCTGGTTCAACCAGGCGATGCGCTGCACGCCTTGCACGTGCAGCGCATCGAGCAGCCGCGCACGATTGGCGGCAACCGCAGCCGGCGCATCGCCGACGTGGTCGCCGAGGTTGAGCGTGTCGTAGGGCGCGACGCTGACTCCACCGTGGCGCGTCGTGAACAGCGCGCGCGAGCCCTGCGCACCGTGCAGCAGCGCATCGACGGGCCACGCCATCAGCGGCTCCATCGCTCCACCGCCAGCACCTCGGCGGCGCCGCCGAGCGCGCCCCACAGCGCGCTCACGTCGTCGGCAACCGGCGCGACGAAACTCAGGCGCTGCGCGTTGCGCGGATGGTCGAAACTCAGCACCGCGGCGTGCAGCGCCTGCCGCGCGAGCCCATTCCAGGGCGGCTCGTGCTGCGGCGCGCCGCGCCGTCCGTACAGCGCGTCGCCCAGCAGCGGCAGGCCCAGGTGTTGCGCGTGCACGCGGATCTGGTGGGTACGGCCGGTGTCGAGCCGGCAGCGCAGCGCGGTGACCGCACCGGCTGCGCTACGCACGGTCGCCAGCGGCTCGAAATGGGTGCGTGCCGGCTTGCCCGACGCGACCACCGCCATGCGCAGGCGGTCGCGCGGATGACGTCCGATCGGCGCGTCGACGCTGCGCGGCGCCGGCAGTTCGCCCCAGGCCAGCGCCAGGTACTGGCGGGACACGCTGCGCGCCTGCAACTGACGCACCAGATCGGTCTGCGCCTGCAGCGACAGCGCCACCACCAGCAGCCCGCTGGTGTCCTTGTCGAGACGGTGCACGATGCCGGCGCGGGGCAGCGCCGCACAGCCCGGAAATCGCGCCAGCAGGCCGTTGAGCAGCGTGCCGCTCCAGTTGCCGGCGGCCGGGTGCACCACCAGCCCGGCCGGCTTGTCGATCACCGCGACCTCGTCGTCGTGCCACAGCACGCGCAGCGGCACGGGCTCGGCGGTGAAACTGCTGGCCTCGGCGTCCATCGGCACGCTCAGCTCGAGCTCGGCGCCGGCACGCGCCTTCGTGCGCGGCGCCAGCGCCTGGCCGGCGCTGCACACCAGGCCGGCCTCGCACCATTGCTTCAGACGGCTGCGCGAGAACTGCGGGAACAGCGTCGCGAGCACCTTGTCGAGGCGCTCACCGGCAGCCGTCGCCGGCACCTGCGCGCGCAGCGGTGCGTCGACCCCGGGCGGCGCCTCGACGTCGGCCTCGGTCGTGTCGGCCGCCGGATCGGCGCCGCGCGCAAGCTCGGCGTCGGGTTGAAATGCGGGCGTGGCGTGGCGCATGCTCGTCAGCATAGTGCAGCGTGCCGCGCGGCGGCGCCTCGGCCCCGCGACCTATTCCTATAATGCGGGCCAGCCGCCACTTCTGCGAGTCGCCTTGTGAAATCGTCCCCCCCGAATGCGCGCCGGCTGCTGCGCGCCATCCTGCTGCTCGCCGCGGCCCTGCTCGGCGCCTGCGCCGGCCCGGCCAACACCGACATCACCGCCAACTGGTCGGCGCAGAAGCTGTACACCGAAGCCAAGAGCGAAATGGACAGCGGTGCCTACGACACCGCGACCAAGTATTTCGAGAAACTCGAATCACGCTACCCCTACGGCGCGCTCGCGCAGCAGGCGCTGATCGAGGTCGCCTACGGCCACTACAAGCAAGGCGACCGCGCCCAGGCACTGGCCGCGTGCGACCGCTTCCTGAAGATCTACCCGAACAACCCCGATACCGACTATGTGCTGTATCTGAAGGGCCGGATCAACTTCTACGAAAACAACAGCTGGTTCTCGGGCCTGTCGGGGCAGAAGGTCTATGAACGCGACCAGCGTGCGGCGAAGGACGCGTTCGAGTCGTTCAAGGAACTCGTCACCCGTTTCCCGCAAAGCAAATACGCGGCTGACGCACGCCAGCGCATGCGCTTCATCATCAACGCGCTGGCCGCGTACGACGCCGACGTGGCCTTGTTCTACGACCGCCACGGTGCCTACGTGGCGGCCGCCGACCGGGCGCAGCAGGCGATCCGCGACTACCCCGACGCTCCCGCGGTCGAGCTCGCGCTGGCGGTGCTGGTCGACAGCTACGACCGCCTCGGGCTGACGCAGCAGCGTGATGACGCGGAACGCGTGCTGCGCCTGAACTACCCGCACAGCAGCTTCCTCACCTCCGGCCTGCCGCGGCGCAACCAGAACTGGTGGGGACTGTGGTGAGCGCGCGCGACGCGCACCGCAGCGGCCGCGGCTGACCCCGGCGCGCGGCGCCGGCCGGCACCGCGTCAAGCCTCCGGCGTATCCGGCGCGGCGTGCGCGGCGAGGAAGTCGATCGCATCGCGCTCATGCTCGATGCGCGCGAACGGCTGCAGCGAGGCCAGCAGCCGCCTGCCCCACGGCGTCGTGCCCAGGCGACGGTCGCACACCGCGAGCACGCCCCAGTCGCGCTCGCTGCGCACCAGCCGCCCGGCCCCCTGCTGCAGCGCCAGCGCGGCCTGCGGCAGCGAGTAATCGAGAAAACCGTTGCGCCCTGCGGCCTCGAGCCGGCGCACCCGCGCGGCGACCAGCGGATCGTCGGGCGGTGCGAACGGCAGCTTGTCGATCACCACCAGCGTCAATTGCTCGCCGGGGAAATCGACGCCCTCCCAGAAGCTGTGGCTGCCGACCAGCACGGCACGACGGTCGGCGCCGAAGCGCTGCAGCAGTACCGATTTCGGCTCGCTGGCCTGCTCGAGCACCGGGCGCGACCCCGGCAACAGCTCGCGCAGCCGCGCGGCGATGCGGCCGATCGCGCGCAGGGTCGTCGTCAGCACGAAACTGCCCCCCGGATTGACCGCGATGAGCCGCGCCGCGAGCTCGGCCACGTGCAGCGCATGGTCCGGGTCCGAGGGCAGGAAGCCGCTGCGAGGCACCAGCAGCCGGGTGCATGCGGCGTAATCGAAGGGGCTGGCCACGCGCAGCTCGCGCAGCCGCCCAGCGGTGGCATCGGCGGGCGTGTCGGGCAAGGTGAGCGCCTCGTCGTTGAGCCCCAGGCGCGCGCGCGCGTAGCGGAAGCTGCCGTCCAGCGTCAGCGTCGCCGACATCAGGATCCAGGCCTGCGCGCGCTGCGCGAGCAGCGCCGAGAATGCCGGGCCGATGCCCAGTGGCGTGGCCAGCAGGCGCAGGTGATGATGGCCGACCTCGACCCAGCGCACCGTCTGCTGCGCCAGCGGCAGCGCCGCGTCGGCGTCGCCGCGCTGGCGCCACTGCTGCAGCAGCGTGCGCTGCTCGGCGCAGCGCTCGCGCAAGCGCGTGAATTCGGGCGCCGACGGCTCCACCGGCTGCAGCGCCGCGTCGAGCGCGGCCAGCGCGTCGTCCCACTGCTGCAGCACGGTGTCCCAGCCGGGCAAGGCGAAGGCCTGCTCGGCGTCCATGCGCTGCGCACCGGCCGCGGCGCACAGGCGCAGGTCGCGCACCGCCTTGACCAGCGCGGCGCCCAAGGACTGCCAGTCGCCGAGGCCGCGCGCATGCTGCAAGCCGCAGGCGAGCACGTCGCGCGCCAGCTCGGCGGCTTGCGCGCTGCCCAGCGCGGTGCCGAGAAACTGCGCGCCGATGTCGGGCAGCTGATGCGCCTCGTCCAGCACGACGGTGCTGGCGCTGGGCAGCAACTCGGCCACGCCTTCGTCGCGCAGCGCCAGGTTGGCGAAAAACAGGTGGTGGTTGACGATCACGACGTCGGCGGCGAGCGCCTCGCGCCGCGCCTTCATGACGAAGCACTTTTTCCAGTCAGGACATTCCGCGCCCACGCAGTTGTCGCGCGTCGATGTCACCAGCTGGATCAGCTCGGAACGCTCGTCGATGCCGGGCAGCCCGCTGAGGTCGCCATCGCTCGAGGTTCCCGCGAACAGGCCGATGCGCCGCAGGTCGCCGACCGCACGGCGGCTGTCGAGCCGGCCTTCGTCCTGGGTGCGCTTGAGCCGGTAAAGGCAGACGTAATTGGATCGCCCCTTCAGCCGCACGGCATTCAGCTGCAGGCCCAGCACACGGCAGGCCAGCGGCAGATCCTTGCCGTGCAGCTGGTCCTGCAGCGCGCGCGTCGCGGTGGAGACGATGACGCGCTCGCCGCGCAGCAACGCCGGCACCAGATACGCCAGGGTCTTGCCGGTGCCGGTGCCGGCCTCGGCCAGCAGCACCCCGCGCGCGGCGATGGTCTGCGCCACTGCGCTGGCGAGCTCGCGCTGGCCGGCACGCTCGCGCCAGCCCGGCAATGCCGCCGCGAACGCGCCCTGCTCACCCCACAGCGCGTCGTCCTGCGCGAAGGCCTCGGCGTCGGCGTCCGGCGCCTGCCTAAAATGCATGGATTGCCCAGCGGCACCGGCGGATTCGTCTGTGTTCAAGCGGGTACATCCGGCCGCGAGGCCGATTCCAGGAGCGCCATGTGATCGCGAAACGGGAGACCGCGCCCAAGCTTCGGCGGGCCGCCCCATTGTATGGACCCGGCCGCGCCGGCCGCGTTCCACGTCGCCGATGAAGCCTGCCCTGCAGCTGCAGGCGGCCTGCGGCACCCACCGCGGCGACCGCGAATACCAGCAGGACCGCGTCGAGATCCTGGCCCATCCGCGGGTGCCGGGCCTGCTGCTGGCGCTGGTGGCCGACGGCATGGGCGGGCGCAGCGGCGGACGCATGGCGTCCGACCAGCTGGTGATGACCGCGCAGCAGCTGTTCCACGCGCACGCGCCGCAGCAGCGCACGCCGCGCGAACTGCTGCAGGCGATCCAGCGCGAAAGCCACCTGATGATCCGGCTCAACGCGATCTCGTCGGAACAGGAGCCGCACTCGACCTGGGCCGGGGTGCTGCTCGAACCCGACGGGCAGTGCCACTGGGCCCATGTCGGCGACAGCCGGGTGCATGTGATCCGCGACGGCGCGCTGCTGCGGCGCACGCGCGATCATTCCTATGTGCAGCAGCTGGTCGACGACGGCCGCCTCAGCGCCGGCGCGGCGCGCAACCACACGATGAGCAATGTGCTCACCGCCAGCCTGGGCATGCCCGACGATCCGCCGTTCGTCGCCGACGCGATCACGCTGCAGCCCGGCGACAGCGTGATGCTGTGCAGCGACGGCGTCTGGCACTATTTCACCGACCAGGAACTCGTCAAGGTGGTGTCGCGGCTGGAGCCGCGCGCGGCCTGCGCCTATCTGATCGAGCAGGCGCGCGAGCGCGCCGGAGGCCGCGGCGACAACCTGTCGGTGGCCGTGCTCAAAGATCGGAA
>JAKAHP010000105.1 GCA_021825505.1 Pseudomonadota bacterium | reverse complement strand
TCCAGCGCACCAACTTCATCGCGGACCAGGTGTTCCCCGTGGTCCCGGTGAGCAAGCAGTCCGACAGCTACTACATCTTCGATCGCGACGACTTCTATCGCGACGAGGCGAAGGTCTGCGCTCCGGCCGGCGGCAGGCCTTCGAAGTCGACCAGCGCCGAGCGGGGCAGGTGGCGTCGAAGTCGCGCGCGGATTTCGCGTGCCTGCGACGCCGGCCCGAGCACGGCCAAGCGCTGCATGGCCACCGGCAGGAAGCCCAGTCGCGCCGACCCTGGCGTGAGCCACGCCATCACGGTCTGGAAGCACTGGTCGAGCAACGCCGGGGGCATCAGCCAGCCGGGGTCGTGTGCAGCGGCGGCCAAGGTGGCGACGAGTTCGGCGCCGCGCAGTTCGATGGACTGCAGCAGGCGGAATCCGGCGCCGTAGTCCAGCCCCAGCGCCTGCGCCAGCGCGTACAGCTGGGCGCCGTCGACCTGGGCGTTGGCGACCTCGCGCGCCTCGATCGGGCGGCAGTACAGCGTTTCGGGCGCGGTGCCGGGCAGGCGGCCTTGCGCGTGCAGCGTCCACGCGTCGTCGGACAGTCGTGTGCGACCTTCGATGCGAAAGCGCTGCGTTTCGAGGTCGAGCTCCAGCCGCAGCGTGCGCGCGTGCTCGCCGTCGAACACCACCGGGGCGACGATGTCGAGCGCCTCGACCCGCGCGTGTCCGGCGCCGTAGGCCTCGCGTGCCGCGGCCAGTGCCATTTCGGCGTAGGCGGCGCCGGGCAGCACGATGGCGCCGCCGACCCGGTGTTCGGCCAGCCAGGGGTGTTTGACGGGGTCGAGGTGAACTTCCCACGCGGCCGCCATTTCCTTGAGGCGGTAGCCGAGCAGCGGGTGCACGGTGCGGCGCTGCAGCAGCGCATAGGCTTCGCTGCTCGCCGCGTAGGCGTGGCGCTGGCGTTGCCAGGGGTAGGGCGGCAGCGCGGCGCCGGCGGCCAGCGGCTGCGCGAACATGGCGCGCGCATCGACCGCGGCCCCGAGCAGTGCGGCGCGCAGCACCGCGTCGCGCAGGGTGTCGAGGGTGTCGGCGCGGTTCGGGGCGATCGCCAGTGCGCGGCCGTCGACGCGCGCCGCGTCGAGCGTCTCGCCGATGTAGCGCTGCAGGATCGCGTGCGGGCCGATCTCGACGAACACCCGATGATCGGCGTCGCGCAGCGCCGAGACGGCGGCGTGGAAACGCACCGGCTCGCGAACGTTGCGCCACCAGTAGTCGGCGTCGAGCTCGGTGCCGTCCAGCACGGTGCCGGTGACGCTGGAGAAGAAGACGCCGCCGCCAGCGCGCGGCTGCAGGTCGGCGAGGTCGGCGAGCAGTTGCTCGCGCACCGGGTCCATGCAGCGGCTGTGGAAGGCGTAGTCGAGGTCGAGTTCGCGGTAGAACACCGATTGCGCGCGCAGCGCGCGGCGCAGCGTCTGGAGCGCTGCGGGCGCGCCGCTGACGGTGCAGCTGCGCGGGCTGTTGTGGGCGGCCACCGCAATCGCCTCGGCCAGGCCGAGCTCGAGCAGGCGCTGCTGCATCGCGTCGCCGGCCATCCCGACCGCGGCCATGCGGCCGGCGCCGCGCGTGAGCGCCTGGGCGCGGCTGCGCGCGACGACGACGCGGCAGGCCTGCGCCAGATCGAGCGCTCCCACCGCCCAGGCCGCGGCGATTTCGCCGACGCTGTGGCCCATCGCGGCATGGGCACGCAGCCCGCAACTGCGCAACAGTTCAGTGGCGGCGACCTGCAGCGCGAACAGCGCCGGCTGCGCCACTGCGGTGTCGTCGAGCACCGTGGCGTCGTCGCTGGCCAGCGCCGCGTGCAGGTCGGGGCCGCCGAGCGCGCGGATGCGGGCGTCGACGTCGTCGAACACGTGCCGGAACGCCGGCGCCGCGGCCAGCAGCGCGCGCCCCATGCCGGTCCATTGCGCACCGTTGCCGCTGTAGACGAAAGCAGCCAGCGCTTGGCCCGGCAGCGCGCGCTCGCGCAGCAGTTCGGGCGCGTTGCCGCCTGTGGCGAAGGCCTGCAAGGCCGCGGGGGTGCCCGCGGCATGCACGTTGCGCAGTGCGGCGCGCTCGGCCAGCCAGTCGCGCCGCTCCCACAAGGTCTGCGCAAGAAGCGTGCGTTGCGTTTCTGCGGCACCGGCCAGGCGCTCGGCGAGCTGGCCGGCGCGCGCGCGCAGGGCCTCGGCGTCGGCCGCGCTGAACAGCAGCGGCGTGGCGCCTGCCTGGGCCATTGAGAGTGGGGCCGCGGATGCGGCGGCGTGCGTGGCCGATTGCGGCGAGCCCAGGGGCGCCTGCTCGAGCAGCACGTGGGCGTTGACGCCACCGAAGCCGAAGGAGTTGACGCCGGCGCGCAGCGGTGTGTCGCGCATCGGCAGCGCTTCGCCGTCGCGCACGACGCGCAAATTCAAGGCGTCGAAATCGATCGCCGGGTTCAGCTCGGCGGCGTGCAGCGTCGGCGGCACGCGGCGGTGGGCGAGCACCGCGATGGCCTTGGCCAGCCCGGCCATGCCCGACGCGGGCTCGAGGTGGCCGACGTTGCTCTTGATCGATCCGATCGGCAGCTGGCCGTCGCGACCGACGCCATACACCGCGCTGATCGCGCTCGCCTCGATCGGGTCACCGACCTTGGTGCCGGTGCCGTGCGCTTCGACGTAGTCGATGTCGGCCGCCTGCAGCCCCGAGTCGTGCAGCACGCGGCGCATCAGTTCGGCCTGCCCGTCGGCGCTGGGGATGGTCAGCGCGCTCTTGCGCGCGCCATCGGTGTTGACGCCGCTGGCGCGTATCACGGCGTGGATGCGGTCGCCGTCGCGCAGCGCGTCGCGCAGGGGCTTGAGCAGCAGCATCGCGGCGCCTTCGGCGCGCACGTAGCCGTCGGCATCGGCGGCGAAGGGGCGACAGCGACCGCGCGCCGACAGCATCGAGGCCTTGGTGAAGCCGACGAAGGGGTAGGGGTGCAACAGCAGGTTGACGCCACCGGCCAGCGCCAGGGGGGCGGCGCCGGCACGCAGCAACTCGCACGCCTGGTGCAGCGCGACCAGCGACGACGAGCACGCGGTGTCCACGGCCAGGCTCGGGCCGTGCAGATCGAACACGTAGGAGATGCGATTGGCGGCGACACTCATCGTGTTGCCCGTCATCGAGTGCGCCGACATGCTCGACAGGTCGTCGAGCACGCGCATGCCGTAGTCCAGCCCGGAGATGCCGACGTAGACCCCGCAGTCGCTGCCGCGCAAGCTGGACGCGCGCAGCCCGGCGTCTTCGATGGCGTCCCAGCTCAGCTCCAGCAGCAGGCGCTGCTGGGGATCCATCAACTCGGCTTCGCGTGGCGAGATGCCGAAGAAACCCGCATCGAACGCGCCCACGTTGCCCAGCGTGCCGGCGGCGAAGGTGATGCTGCGCCCGGGTTCGGCGCGTCTGGGGTGCTGCAGGGTGTCGACGGCCCAGCGCGAGGCGTCGATTTCGGTGACAAGATCGCGCCCGTCGCTGAGCGCCGCCCACAGTCCGTCGAGGTCGGCGATGTCGCCGGGAAGACGCAGTGCGATCCCGATGATGGCGATGGCGTCGTTTGTGTTACTTGTTGTCAATTTGGTCGTTGAGGCGCTGGATTCGCTGTTGCGAGAAACACGGTCGGTGTCGGTTGCCGACTTGGTGTGACGCAACTTTCATGGGCAGGCAAGACGCATGTAGAAACAAATCAGTCGTTAAAGTCATGTGAATGCCCAATTTTGCAGGTGCAACATGACAAGCACAAGGTGGCCACGCCGGCAATGATCGAGCGGGCTGTGACAAACAGAAATTTCTTGCCGGACTTGACCCGGCGGTGCGTTGCTGGTGGATTGTCCGTGTCGCGCGCAGCCGTGCGAGCTTCATAGCGAAAACCGCCCGCGGATTTTGGGTAGTGAACGGAACACCTGGTGCGGCCGCAAGCAGAAACGCTGCTGCGCTGCGTCGGGGTTGGCGGTCAGCGCGACGAGCCCATGCCGCCGCCGGCGCGTAACGGTTCTGGCATCATCGGGAGATGTGCAAGCTCACCGACGCCCCCTGTTCCGCGCCTGCCCAGTTGCCGCGCGCGCAGTGGCTTGAAGTCGTCGCGCGCACGCCCTTGGTGTCGATCGACCTGATCGTGCACGATGGGGCCGGTCGCGTGCTGCTGGGCTGGCGCCACAATCGCCCGGCGCGGCACAGCTGGTTCGTCCCCGGCGGCGTGGTGCGCAAGGACGAGAGCCTCGATGCGGCGTTCGCGCGCGTCGCCGCGACCGCGCTGGGCGTGGCGCTCACGCGCGCGCAGGCCCAGTTCATCGGCGTGTTCGAGCATCGCTATGACGACAACTTCGCCGAAGTTGCCGGCATTGCCACGCACTATGTCGTGCTGGCGCACCGCGTGCGCCTCGATGTGCTGCCCGAGCGTCCGGGGGATGCGCAGCATGGTGCGTTCCGCGCGTTCAGCGCCGACGAACTGCGCGCCGAAGCTGCGGTGCATCCGTACACGAGGGCGTATTTCGCGGACGCATGACGCGCCTGCGCTACGCTCGCATGTGTCCGTCATTCGTGAGTGTTCGATGAGCGACTATCCGAAGATCTACGTCGCCGGCCACCGCGGCATGGTGGGGGCCGCCATCGTGCGCGCACTGCGCGCCGCGGGGCACCCGGCGGATCGCATCGTCACGCGCACGCACGCCGAGCTGGACCTGACCGAGCAGGCCGCGGTACGCGCGTTCTTCGCCGAGCAACTGCCCGATCAGGTGTATCTGGCCGCCGCCAAGGTCGGCGGCATCCACGCCAACGACACCTACCCGGCCGAGTTCATCTACGACAACCTGATGATCGAGGCCAACGTCGTCGACGCGGCGTTTCGCAGCGGCACGCGGCAGCTGCTGTTGCTGGGCTCGAGCTGCATCTACCCGCGACTGGCACCCCAGCCGATGCGCGAGGACGCGCTGCTCACCGGTGTGCTGGAGCCGACCAACGAGCCGTACGCGATTGCCAAGATCGCCGGCATCAAGCTGTGCGAGAGCTACAACCGGCAGTATGGGGCCAGTCACGGGGTCGACTACCGCAGCGTGATGCCGACCAATCTGTATGGTCCTGGCGACAATTACCACCCGCAGAATTCGCATGTGATTCCTGCGCTGCTGCGCCGCTTTCACGAGGCCAAGCTCGCCGCGGCGCCCGAAGTCGTGGTGTGGGGCAGCGGAACGCCGCGCCGCGAATTCCTCTACGTCGACGACATGGCTGCGGCCAGTGTGCATGTGATGGGTTTGCGCCGCGAGGTCTACGCGCAGCAGACGCAGCCGATGCTGGCGCACCTCAACGTCGGCTGCGGGCACGACGTGAGCATCGCCGAGCTGGCGCAGCAGGTGGCGACCGTGGTGGGCTACCGCGGGCGCATCGTGTTCGATGCCAGCAAGCCGGACGGCACGCCACGCAAGCTGATGGACAGCGCGCGACTGCAGGCGCTGGGTTGGAAGCCGACGGTGGCGCTGGAGCACGGGCTGCAGCTCGCCTACGAGGATTTCCTGAACAACGTCAACCGGACTTGACCACTTTGATGAGCGAAAAGACCAGGGTCGCATTGATCACCGGCATCACCGGCCAGGACGGCTCGTACCTGGCGGAGTTCCTGCTGGACAAGGGCTATGTGGTGCACGGCGTCAAGCGCCGCACCTCGCTGTTCAACACCGACCGCATCGACCATCTGTACCGCGATCGGCACGAGGCGGGCTTGAAGTTCTTCCTGCACCACGGCGACATGACCGACTCGAGCAGTCTGCTGCGCATCATCCAGCAGACGCAGCCCGACGAGATCTACAACCTGGCCGCGCAAAGCCACGTCGCGGTGTCGTTCGAGGAGCCCGAGTACACGGCCAATTCGGACGGCATCGGCGTGCTGCGTCTGCTCGAGGCGATCCGCATTCTCGGGCTGGAAAAGAAGACGCGCTTCTACCAGGCCAGCACCTCCGAGCTGTACGGGCTGGTGCAGCAGATTCCGCAGACCGAGGCCACGCCGTTCTATCCGCGCAGCCCGTACGCGGTGGCCAAGCTGTACGGCTACTGGATCACCGTGAACTACCGCGAGGCGTACGGCATGTACGCGTGCAACGGCATCCTGTTCAACCACGAGAGCCCGCGCCGCGGCGAGACCTTCGTCACGCGCAAGATCACGCGCGCGCTGGCGCGCATCAAGCTCGGGCTGCAGGACTGCCTGTACCTGGGCAACCTCGATGCGAAGCGCGACTGGGGGCATGCGCGCGACTACGTCGAGATGCAGTGGCTGATGCTGCAGCAGGACCGCCCCGAAGATTTCGTGATCGCCACCGGCGTGCAGTACAGCGTGCGCGAGTTCGTCACGGCCGCCGCTGTCGAGCTGGGGCTGTCGGTGCGCTGGGAAGGCAGCGGGGTCGACGAGAAGGGCTACGACGCCGAGGGTCGCTGCATCCTCGCGGTGGACCCGCGCTACTTCCGCCCGACCGAGGTGGAAACGCTGTTGGGCGACGCCACCCGCGCGCGCGAGCGCCTGGGCTGGTCGCCGCGCATCGGCTTCGCCGAGCTGGTGCGCGAAATGGTGCGCGAGGACCTGGCGTCGGCCCAGCGCGACGAACTGGTGCGTGCCAACGGTTTCGCCGCGCCGCAGCACCTCGAGTGAGGCGTTTGGCGTGGCGGCAGGGGCCGCGGGGGCGCTCAGCGCGCGCCTTGCTCGCGCATGTCCGCCATCAGCGCCTGCGCCTGGGTCGCGTCGACGAGCTTGATGACCAGCGGGTCGCCGCCCAGCGGAAACGCCCATGAGCGGCCGGGGTTGTAGGCGCTGACCAGGTAGTAGGTGGCGCCGGCCTGCGCGTCGAGCCGCGCGACGCGACGCCCCGTCGGAAATTGCCGGAAGCGGAACTCGTGGGGGCCGGCGGCGATCGTCAGCTTGACCCAGGTCTTGCGCGGCAGGCTGGACAGCGCGTGTCCGTTGTCGGTCAGCTCATGGTTGGTCGGGAACAGCGTCGGCCCGCTGGCATTGATCACGTACAGCACGGCACTGCCCGTGGCCGGCGCTGCCGCCGCGGGGGCCGGTTCGGGTGTTGCGCCGCTCTCGATCGACGCGCAGCCGCTCGCGCCGAGCGCCCAGACGAGCGCGGCCATGGCGGCCAGCATGCGCCTCAGGGTGGATGTCATCGCAGCTCTCCGGTTTGCCGTGCCGAGTTTTTGTCACGCCCGGATGCATTGTGTCGCGCAATAAGCCGTGACGCAGCGCTTGCGCATCGGCGAACCTTGCGCTGGCGCGGGAGATCAGT
The DNA here is from genome assembly GCA_021825505.1 of Pseudomonadota bacterium. Classification (GTDB taxonomy): domain Bacteria; phylum Pseudomonadota; class Gammaproteobacteria; order Burkholderiales; family Burkholderiaceae_C; genus Thiomonas_A. The sequence continues at coordinate 1,797 of JAKAHP010000105.1, read as the reverse complement.
CGCGGCCGCGTCGTGGGCGCGGAATCGCGAAGCTGGCGCCGCTGGCCAGCAGCAGTGCGGCGGGGTCGTCGTCGTCGCCGGCTTCGCTCAGGCGCTGGTACAGCGCGCGCACGGCGGCGCCGAGGCGGCTGCGCGGGTCGAGCATGTCGCGCCAGGCGCCGTCTTCGAGGCTGCCCATCAAGCGCCAGATCACTTCCTCGAACAGACGCTGACGCTCGGCTGACAGGGTTTGTGGCATCATGGTTGGAGTCGCACGGCTAGCGCGCGTGCGGCCGCAAGGCGGAATTCTTGCATTGCAACGCAAGCGCTTTGCCAAAATGTTGCAGATGGCCTGCCGTGAACCCCCTCGTTCATGGGATATAGAATTGCGGCATCAAGTATCATCTTTCGACCATGTATCCCTCCGTACGCACGATGCCTAACAACGCGTTCTTTCGATTTGCGCATCTGATGCGCGCGGCGCGCAGCATGCCGGGCATGCCGGCGATCGATCCGGTCGAGGAGCGCATGCTCAATGCGCTGTCCGAATTCTGGCGGGTCGATGCAGCGCCCAGTGTGCTCGAAGCGATGCAGCTGAATTTCGGCGTATCGCCGACGACGGTGCACCGCCGGCTCAAGACCCTGCATCGCAAGGGTCTGATCGAGCTGGCCGCGCAGGCCGACGATTCGCGCTGCAAGCGTGTGCTGCCCACCTCGCTGGCGATGGCCTATTTCGGCCGCCTCAGCGAATGCATGGCCGAAGCCCTGGGGACCAGCGCGCATCAGGCAGCCTGAGTCGTCGGGCTCATGGCGCAGCGTAACATCGCCGCGTCCACCACCCGTACCGCAGCTCCCTGAATGATTCACGAACCCGCCTGGCACGCCCTCGGCGGCCTCGACGCCCAGCTGTTTCTGCTCATCAACCACGCCGGCCACGGCATGCTGTGGGACCGGCTGGCGCAGCTCGGCACCGTGCTCGGCAACCACGCGACCTATCCGTTCTACGCGGCGGGGGCGCTGGCGCTGGCGCTGCGCAGCCCGGCGTGGCTGAAGACCGGCGCGGTGCTGAATTTCCTGGTCGGCTACCTGATCGAGTGGGGCCTGGTCGGCGCGCTCAAGCTCGCGCTGAACGCGCCGCGCCCGCTCTCGGTGCTCGGGCCGCAGCAGGTGCATGTGCTGGGCACGCCCGAGTACTGGCACAGCTTTCCGTCGGGCCACGCGGCGTTCACGTGGCTGCTGCTGGTCGCGCTGTGGGGCGGCGCCAACGGCGTGCTGCGCGCGCTGCTGCTGGTGCTCGCGCTGTGGGTGGCGTGGGCGCGCATCGCGGTCGGCGCGCATTTCCCCGTCGACGTGATCACCGGTGCGCTGTGCGGCGCCTTCGCCGCGTGGCTGGCGGCGCGCGCCTTGGGGCTGCTGGGCGTACGCCACGGCTGAGCCGGCGCTGGCATCGAGCTGCACGCCAGCGCAGCGCGCCAACCCCGGCTGCTGCTGTTCGTGCTCGCCGAGCTGCTCGGGGGGCCAGCCTGGTCGCGATCGGCCTGGTGATGATCTACGGCCGCGGCGACGCGTCGTGGCGGCAAATTTACTTGGCAAGCCGTTCCGTCAGACTTGCTCGATCATGCGCGAACATGATCGAAGCTGACTTCCTGCTTCGCAGAGGACGGTTTCACGCGCGCTTGTGCGGCGCGCGTCAGAGCCTTCCTCTCCACAGGCTGCCACCGCAGAACTTGCGGCCAGATTCTTGAGGTTCACGGCGGCGTTGACGTCGCGGTCGTGATGCGCGCCGCAGGCCGGGCAGTCCCAGGCGCGCACCGACAG
>JAKAHP010000104.1 GCA_021825505.1 Pseudomonadota bacterium | reverse complement strand
GTCGGGCAGCACCTGGCCGCTGTCGGGATCGACGATCTCGGGCAGGAAGTGGTCCTCCCAGATCACCGGGCCGTCCTTGGTCTCGACGCATTCGCTGGCCACGCCCGGCCCCATCACTTCGGTCAGGCCGTAGATGTCGAGCGCGTCGATGCCGAGCTTGCGCTCGAGCTCGGCGCGCATGCCCGCGCCCCACGGCTCGGCGCCGAAGATGCCCAGGCGCAGCGACAGCTCGGCCGGGTCGACGCCGAGGCGCTCGAACTCCTCGGCGATGACCAGCGCGTACGACGGCGTCACCATGATCGCGTCCGGCTTGAAGTCGAGGATCAGCTGCGCCTGCTTCTCGGTCTGCCCGCCCGACATCGGCACCACGGTGCAGCCCAGGCGCTCGGCGCCGTAATGCGCGCCGAGCCCGCCGGTGAACAGCCCGTAGCCATAGGCGACGTGCACCAGGTCGCCGGGGCGCACGCCGGCGGCGCGCAGCGAACGCGCCACCAGCGCGCTCCAGCGTTCGATGTCGCCGCGCGTGTAGCCGACCACGATCGGCCGCCCGGTGGTGCCCGACGATGCGTGCAGCCGCACCACGTCCTGGCGCGGCACCGCGAACAAGCCGAACGGATAGTGCTCGCGCAAGTCCGATTTGGTCATGAACGGGAACAGCGCGAGGTCTTCGAGCCGCTTGCAGTCGTCCGGGTGCACGCCCTGCGCGACGCATTTGGCGCGATACGGCGCGACATGGTCGTAGGCATGACGCAGCGACCAGCGCAGGCGCTCGAGCTGCAGCGCCGCGATCTCGTCGCGGCTGGCGGTCTCGATCGGCTCGAGCGCGGCGGGGTCCGGGGCGTTCATCGTTCTTGTCTCCTGGTTCGTGGTCGGGCTGTTCAGGCCTCGCACAGCGCACGCGCCGCGCAGGCGCGCTGCTGGATCAGCGGCGAGATCCGGTAGCGGTCCTCGCCGTAGAACGCGCCCAGATGCGCGAGCACCTCGCGCACCCGCGCGACGCCGATCGCGTCGGCCCACTGCAGCGGGCCCTGCGGGTAATTGACGCCCAGGCGCATCGCGCGGTCGACCGCCGCGGCGTCGGCGACTTGCTGATGCACCGCGTCGGCCGCTTCGTTGGCCAGCATCGCGACCGTGCGCAGCACGATCAGCCCGGGCAGGTCGGCCAGCCGCGACACCGCGTAGCCGGCGGCCTGCAGCAGGCCGATGGCGGCGTCGCAGGTCTGCGGCGGGCAGGTCTCGGCGCAGGCCAGCGCCAGCCGCGGCGCGCGCGCGTGCTCGAGCGCGAGGTCGACCACCGCGAGTGCGGCGACGCCGTCCGCCGCGGCGCGCGCGGTCGCGCTGCGCCCGTCGCTGGCGTGCAGCGCGCAGCCGTCGACGCTGGCCACGCGCGCGTCGCGCGCCGCGGCGCTGCGCTCGAAGGCGACTCCGCGCGCGCTCAGACGCGCCGCCAGCGCCTGCGCCAGGGCGTCGTCGCCATGAATCGCGACCGTGCGCGGCGCCGCGCGCGGCGCCTCGGTGGCCGGCACCGGCGCCTCGCCATCGACGTAGAAGCCGCGCCCGCGCTTGCGTCCGAGCCAGCCGGCGTCGACCAGCTCGCGCTGCTGCAGCGACGGCGTGTAGCGCGGGTCGTGATAGAACGCTTCCCACACCGAGCAGGTCACCGCGTAATTGATGTCGAGCCCGATCATGTCCATCAGCTCGAACGGCCCCATGCGGAACCCGCCGGCCTCGCGCATCAGCGCGTCGAGCGTGGCGCAGTCGCCACCGCCCTCGCCGCGCACGCGCAGCGCCTCGCCGTAGAACGGCCGCGCGACGCGGTTGACGATGAAGCCCGGGGTCGAGCGCGCCAGCACCGGCGTCTTGCCCCAGGCCGCCGCGGTCGCATGCAGGGTCTGCGCCACCTGCGGCGCGGTGGCCAGCCCGCTGATGATTTCCACCAGCGCCATCACCGGCGCCGGATTGAAGAAGTGCATGCCGGCCAGCCGCTGCGGCCGGCGCAGCGCAGCGCCCAGCGCGGTGATCGAGATCGACGAGGTATTGCTGGCCAGCACGCAGTCGTCGCCGACCACGTCTTCCAGCGCGGCCAGCAGCGCGCGCTTGGGCTCGAGCTGCTCGACGATGGCTTCGACGACCAGCGCGCAGTCGTGCAGTTCGGCCAGCGTGGCGCAGACACGCAGGCGCTGCGCGGCGGCCTGCGCGGCCGCCGCGTCCAGCCGCGCCTTGCCGACCAGACGCTCGAGCTGCTGGGCGATGACGCCGCGCGCGGCGTCGGCGGCGCCGTCGCGCGCGTCGAACAGCCGCACCGTGTGTCCGGCCAGCGCCGCGATCTGCGCGATGCCCGCGCCCATCGCGCCGCAGCCGACGATGCCCACCGGCTGCGCCGGCGACAGGGGTGTCGACATCTCAGGCTCCGGTGAAGCGCGGTGCGCGCTTGGCGAGGAAGGCCTCGACGCCTTCGACGTAATCGGCGCTGCGGCCGAGTTCGCGCATGCCGGCCGCCTCCAGCGCGAGCTGCGCGGCCAGGCCGTTGAGCGCGGCGGCGTGCATCGCCTGGCGCGTACGCACCAGCGCGCGCGTCGGACTGGCGGCCAGGCGTGCGGCCAGCGCGTCGACTTCGGCGTCGAACACCGCGTCGTCGTGCACCGCCCAGATCAGCCCCCACTCGGCGGCCTGCGGCGCCGGCAGGCGGTCGCCGAGCAGCGCCAGCCCGAGTGCGCGCGCCATGCCCACGCGCTGCGGCAGCAGCCAGCTGCCGCCGGTGTCGGGCAGCAGCCCGATCTTGCAGAAGGCCTGCACGAACGACGCCGAGCGCGCCGCCACGACGAGGTCGCAGGCCAGCGCCAGGCTGGCGCCGGCACCGGCGGCCACGCCGTGCACAGCGGCCAGCGTCGGCACACGCAGCGCGCTCAGCCGCAGCACCAGCGGCATGTATTCGCGCTCGACCAGATCGCCGAGGTCGGGCGGGCGCTGCCCCGGCTCGAACCGTACCGCCGGGTCGGCCAGGTCCTGCCCGGCGCAGAAACCGCGCCCGGCACCGGCCAGCACCAGCACGCGCGCCTGCGGGTCGGCCTGCACCGCGTCGAGTGCGGCGCGCAGCTCCGCGTGCATCGCGGCGTTGAAGCTGTTCATGCGCTCGGGCCGGTGCAGCGTGATGCGCGCCACACCGTCCTCGCAGCGATAACGGATGTGCTCGAAATCCATCGTGTCCTCCGCGGCGCAACCGCCCCGTGCGGCTGCCGTCCCCAGCGAAAGACTACGCGCCAAGATGACTGACGTCAAACAAATGTATCGACAAAATTCGTGCTGGATAGCGTAATTTCCTTCTTCGAAATTCATTCCCTATTGCAGTATGTCCGTTAAAACAATGACTTGCGATAGTCACATCGGGAATTACCCTCACTGCGATGCACTGCGTCGATCGGAGTCGGGCCGGGAAAGCCCTTCTTGCGATACATCTTGTGCACGTATACGATTTGATCTGTGTCACTTGCAGCAGCCAACCGACCTTCAGGAGAACCGAGCATGGCCCAGCCCAAGGAGCGTCTCGCCGACAAGATGGAATTGCCCCCGGCGACCGAGCAGCCCAATGTCTACCCGCTGTCGTGGCGCAGCCACACGCGCAAGCTGCAGGAAGTGTGGGAAGCCGCGCTGCGCGAGAACTGGGACCCCGAGCGCCTGCCCTGGGACACGCTCGACGTCGACAGCTACAGCTGGGAGGAGCGCGAATCCATCGCCTACTGGTGGAGCCTGCTGTCGGTGTTCGACGCGTCGGCGCCGCCGGTGTTCGCCGAAGCGCTGGTCAAGACCTACGAGGTGCACGAGGAGGACCCGGTGCGCAAGTGCTTCTTCTCGGTCACGCGCGACGAGCAGAACCACGAGATCATGTGCGGCCTGGCGATCACCAAGATGCTCGGCCACCCCGACCCGCTGACCTACCAGCCCAGGACCGAACTCGGCCGCCGCCTGCAGAAGAACGTGCACTGGCTGTACTACAACGGCGGCCGCTACTGGACCGGCTACAAGCAGGCGGTGCCGAAGTACGACCTCGCGGTGCTGTTCAGCTCGTTCCTGATGGGCGAGATCGCCGCGGCGACGATCTTCAAGCAGATGTACGACAACTCGCGCGAGGCGGTGTTCAAGGAAGGCTTCCGCAACATCGGTCGCGACGAAGGACGCCACATGGCGATCTGCATGGCGGTGATGGAACGCGACTATCCCGGACTGGATCCGGCCACCAAGGCGGTCGTGACCAAGCAGATCCGCGCCGGCTACCTGTTCCTGTCGGCGGTGCTGTTCGAACCGCCGATGGAGTTCTGGGATCTGCCGGCCGACTTCATCGCCAACCAGCGCGAGGCCGAGGACATCGCGCGCGGCGCCGGCTTCGGCATTCCGACCTACGAGGCCAAGCTGCAGAATTGGAAGAACGCGATGCTCAACCTCAAGGGCGTGCTCGACCGCTACGCGATCCCGTTCCCGGCGATCCCCGAAGTCGGCATCACCGGCGAGGAGATCAGCGACGTGGCGATGGAAGACATCATTCCGGTGTTCTGAACGGACGACGACATGGCACGCATCATCCTGCAACCCTCGGGCAAATCGGTCGACTGCGCGTTCGGCGACACCGTGCTGACCGCGCTGGAGAAGGCCGGCTACGCACTGCCGAACAACTGCCGCGCCGGCGCGTGCGGCGAGTGCAAGGTCAAGGTCGTGGCCGGCCAGTTCGACCAGGGCGTCGTGCTCGACATGGCGCTGTCGGCCGAGGAGCGCCGCCAGGGCTACGGGCTGATGTGCATGGCCAAGCCGATCTCCGACGAACTGACCATCGAGTGGGGCACCGCCGACGCGCAGCCCAAGCTGTTCCCGCCGCGCGAAGGCGCGCTGTTCGTCGTCGTCGACAAGCACGCGCTGACCCACCGCGTGGTCGAGCTCAGGCTGCGCCCGGTCGGCCAGCCGCTGCGCTACTGGCCCGGGCAGTACGTGACGCTGGGTGATGCGCGCACCGGGCTGCCGCCGCGTGCCTACTCGATCGCCAACGCGCCGCGCCCCGACGGCGAGATCGTGCTGCAGGTGGCGCGCGCCGACGGCGGTGCGACCAGCGCCTGGATCCACGACACGCTGCGCGCCGGCGATACCGTCAAGCTGTCGGGCGCCTACGGCACCTTCATCGGCGACGCCGCGGCAACGACGCCGGTGCTGTGCCTGGCCGCCGGCACCGGGCTGGCGCCGATCCTGGCGCTGGCCGAGGCGGCGCTGCGCCGCGGCTACCGCGCGCCGGTGATGCTGCTGCTGTCGGCGCGCACCGAGGCCGACGTGTACGGGCGCGGCATGCTCGACTGGTGGCGAACCAAGCACCGCAACTTCGACTACCGCATCACGCTGACGCGTGAAACGCGCGAGGGCTATCTGCACGGCCGCGTCGACACGGTGCTGCCGACGCTGCACGCCGATCTGTCGCGCCACTCGGTGTTCAGCGCCGGCAGCCCGGAATTCGTCGACGCCTGCCGCCACGCCGCGCTGGCGCTGGGCGTGGAACCGGCGCGGCTGCACTGCGAGGGCTACACGGTCCAGCAGCAGGCCGAGGTGCCGCCGCAGGAGCGGCTGTTGCAAGCCTGGTGAAGCGCCACCGCCGGGCTTGCGCCCCGTTACACTGGGGTGTTTGTACGAGTGCGCCCGTGCCCACGACTCCGATCCAGCAACGTCTGCTCGATTTCCGCGCCCAGGACCGGGTGCATGCCGGCTCGCTGATCACCACGCTGTTCGGCGACGCGGTGATGCCGCGCGGCGGCCGCATCTGGCTGGGCAGCCTGATCCGGCTGCTGGCGCCGCTGGGCGTCAACGAACGCCTGGTGCGCACCGCGGTGTACCGTCTGGTCAAGGCTGACTGGCTGGCCACCCAAGCCTGCGGCCGCCGCACCGACTACCGACTGACCGATGCCGGGCGGCGCCGCTTCGAGGACGCGGCGCGCCACATCTATGCGTCCGAGGCGCCGCGCTGGGACCGCCGCTGGCGCCTGCTGCTGTGCCTCGGCGAGCTCGCGCCGAAGCAGCGCGAGCTCTTGCGCCGCGCGCTGTACTGGCAGGGCTTCGGCGCGCTGACCGACGGCTTCGTGCACCCCAGCGCCGAGCTCGGCGCGGCGCTCGACGCGCTCGTCGCCGAGGGCCTGGGCGAGCTCGTCGGCACGCTCAAACCGCTGCTGGCGGCCGACGCCGGGCTGGGCGGCACCGCCGACGACGCCGCGCTGGTGCAGCGCGCCTGGCAGCTCGGCGAACTGGCCGCGGTGTACGCGCGCTTCATCGCGCGCTACGCGCCGGTGCTCGCGCAACTGCGCGCCGGCGACGCGCCGCCCGACGACGCCGCCGCGCTGCAGCTGCGCGTGCTGCTGATCCACGACTGGCGCCGGCTGCTGCTGCGCGACCCCGAACTGCCCGCCGAACTGCTGCCGGCCGACTGGCTGGGCCAGCAGGCGCGCATGCTGTGCAAGGACCTCTACCGCCGGCTGCTGGCGGCGTCCGAGCGCCACCTCGAGCGCCAGTTCCAGCTCGCCGACGGCAGCGCCGCGCCGCCGCCCGCCGGCCTGGCCGAGCGCTTCCGCGACGCCGACCCGCTGACGCCCTGAGCCCCCGGAGCGAGCAACAGATGAACGACGACCAAGGCAGCAAACACGGCGTGCAATCGCTCGAAGTCGGCATGCGCGTGCTGCGCGCGATGGCCGACGGCGAGCGCGCGATGATGCTCAAGGACATCGCCGCGGCCGCCGGCATGGCGCCGTCGAAGGCGCACCGCTATCTGGTCAGCTTCATCCGCGCCGGCCTGGTCGAGCAGGACCCGGCCACCGCGCGCTACGACCTCGGCGCGTTCGCGCTGCAGCTGGGGCTGGTCGCGCTCAACCGCATCGACCGCATCCGCCTCGGGCTGGACGCGATCACCGCGCTGCGCGACGCGATCAACGAGACCACCGCGCTGGCGGTGTGGACCCCGCAGGGCGCGGTGGTGGTGCGCTGGGAACGGCCGCGCCGGCCGATCGTCGTCAACGTGCTGACCGGCACCGCGCTCGGACTGCTCGACTCGGCCGCCGGGCGCGTGTTCGGCGCCTGGCTGCCGAGCGCGCGCACCGACGCGCTGCTGCATGCGGCGGTCGCCGCCGGACGCGGCGCGGCCACGCTGCCGGCGGCGCGCGCACTGCTCGAGGCCACGCGCGCGCGCGGCTACAGCCACCTGGCGGCCGAGCACCAGGTCGGCGGCGGCGAGGCCGCGGCGGCGCCGGTGTTCAATTTCCGCAACGACGTGACGATGGCCCTGATCGTCGTCGGCGTGGCCGGCGCGATCGAGCTTGGCGCGCAGTCGACGGCGCTGGGCGCCCTGCGCGACGCCGCCGCGCAGCTGTCGGCCCGGCTGGGCGCGCGCGCGGACTGAAGCGCCGGCGCGAAGGCAGGCGCCCGCGCCGCGGGTGCGGCGACAACGTGATAACCCCGATGACCACAAGGGGTCTTGCTGCGTATCATTGTAATCACGGAATCGATTTCTCTTTACGGAATGCCATGGACACCCTGCAAAGTCTGATCGCCGACCGCTGGTTCGGCGCCACGCCCGCGACCGCGCTGTGCAGCGCGATCGACGGCCACGTCGTCGCCCACACCCACGCCGAGCCGATCGACTTCGGCGAATGCGTCGAGTTCGGCCGGAGCAGCGTGCCGGCGCTGCTGGCGCTGGACTTCCAGCAGCGCGCCGCGCTGCTGAAGGCGCTCGCCGCCCACCTCGGCGCGCACAAGGAAGCTCTGTACGCGGTGTCGCGCGACACCGGCGCCACGCGTGCCGACGGCTGGATCGACATCGAAGGCGGCATCGGTACCCTGTACGCCTACGCCAGCCTGGGCAGCAACGGGCTGCCCTCGGGCAACGTCGTGCACGAGGGCCCGGCGCTGCCCCTGGGCAAGTCGGGCGGCTTCGCCGGCAGCCACATCCTGGTGCCGCGCGGCGGCGTCGCGCTGCACATCAACGCGTTCAACTTCCCGGTCTGGGGCATGTTGGAGAAGTTCGCGCCGAGCTTTCTGGCCGGCATGCCGTGCATCGTCAAGCCGGCGACTTCGACCAGCTACCTGACCGCGGCCGCGGTACGGCTGATCGCGCAAAGCGGCCTGCTCCCCGCCGGCAGCCTGCAGCTGATCGTCGGCGGCACCGGCGACCTGCTCGATCGCCTCGACGGCCAGGACGTCGTCACCTTCACCGGATCGGCCGCCACCGCGGCCAGGCTGCGCGTGCACCCGGCGCTGGTGCGCCACGCGGTGCCGTTCAACGCCGAGGCCGATTCGCTCAATTGCGCGATCCTGGCGCCCGACGTCGACCCCGACGACGTCGAGTTCGATCTGTTCGTCAAGGAAGTTGCGCGCGAGATGACCGTCAAGGCCGGGCAGAAGTGCACCGCGATCCGCCGCGCCATCGTGCCGCGCGCACGCCTCGACGCCTTCGTCGAGCGGCTGCGCGCGCGTCTGGCCAGGACCGTGGTCGGCGACCCGGCGCTGGACGAGGTGCGCATGGGCGCGCTGGCCTCGCGCGCCCAGCTCGACGACGTCGCCGCGCGCGTGGCCGAACTGCGCGCCGACGCCGAGCTGCTGCTCGGCGACCCCGCGGACTTCGCGCCGCGCGGCGACGGCGTCGCCGCCGGCGCCTTCTTCCCGCCCACGCTGCTGCTGGCGCGCGACGCGATGACCAGCGCCGCGCACGAGGTCGAGGCGTTCGGCCCGGTCAGCACCGTGCTGCCCTACGACGAACTCGACGAGGCGGTGGCGCTGGCCGCGCGCGGCCGCGGCAGCCTGGTCGGCACGCTGGTCACGCGCGACCCCGCCAGCGCGGCGCGCGTGGTGCCGCGGCTGGCTGCGCTGCACGGGCGCATCCTGGTGCTCGAGCGCGAGGCCGCGCCCGACTCGACCGGACACGGCTCACCGCTGCCGGCGCTCAAGCACGGCGGGCCGGGGCGCGCCGGCGGCGGCGAGGAACTCGGCGGACTGCGCGCGGTGCACCATTACCTGCAGCGCTGCGCGGTGCAGGGTTCGCCGGCGATGCTCGCGGCGATCACCGGCGAGCATGTGCGCGGCGCGCCGACGCTGGACGGCGACGTGCACCCGTTCCGGCGCCACTTCGACGAGCTTCGCATCGGCGAGTCGCTGCTGACGCAC